>JBEGUP010000077.1:0-7188 GCA_041178825.1 Pseudomonadota bacterium
AGCATCTGGACATATTGCTGGCGTCATCAATGCGCCTGTGAAAAACAAGCGCAGCTACTGGACAAACGACAAGGTTGGCAAAAAAAACTCAGACAAATTCCCCGCCACCCAAGCCGACTGGCAAGCTAGCAGCAAGGAGCATCCGGGTAGTTGGTGGACGGATTGGTCTGCTTGGCTGGCTGGTCATGGTGGCAAACAGATTGCTGCACCTAAGACCTACGGCAAAGGCAAGCTCAAAGCCATTGAACCAGCGCCAGGTCGATACGTCAAAGCCAAAGCGGTTTAAGTCATTTCCCCATTCAAATTCATCTTTTCATTGCATTTTTATAATTTTTAAGGAGCCATCATGCAAGACATCGTCATCGTAGCCGCCACCCGTACTGCCGTTGGCAAATTCGGCGGAACACTCTCTAAAACGCCCGCAACCGAGCTGGGCGCAGCCGTAATTGCAGAAGTGCTCAAACGCAGCGGCTTACAGGCCGAGCAGGTGAATGAAGTCATCATGGGTCAAGTGCTGGCTGCAGGTGCTGGCCAAAACCCAGCGCGCCAAGCTGTCATCAAAAGCGGTTTAAACCAAGCAACTCCTGGCTTGACCATCAACGCCGTTTGCGGCTCAGGCCTCAAAGCTGTTATGTTGGCAGCGCAAGCTGTGGCGTATGGCGACTCTGAAATCGTCATCGCAGGTGGTCAAGAAAACATGAGCGCCTCACCGCACGTTCTCTTAGGCAGCCGCGACGGCCAGCGCATGGGTGACTGGAAAATGATTGACTCTATGATTGTGGACGGTTTGTGGGATGTGTACAACCAATACCACATGGGCATCACCGCTGAAAACGTAGCTAAAAAATTTGGCATCACCCGCGACATGCAAGACGCTTTGGCATTAGCCAGCCAAACCAAAGCCGCTGCCGCGCAAGATTCTGGTCGTTTTAAAGACGAAATCATGCCTTTCAGCATCGCGCAGAAGAAGGGTGATCCGATTGTTTTTGCTCAAGACGAGTTCATCAACCGCAAGTCAACTGCCGAAGGTTTGGCCGGTTTGCGCCCCGCGTTCGACAAAGCTGGTGGCGTGACGGCAGGTAATGCCTCTGGCATCAATGATGGCGCAGCCGCTGTGATGGTGATGACAGCCGCCAAGGCAGCTGCATTGGGCTTAAAGCCTTTGGGACGCATTGCGAGCTTTGCTACTTCGGGCTTGGAGCCGTCTTTGATGGGTATGGGCCCAGTTTCCGCCTCTCAAATCGCCTTGAAACGTGCGGGTTGGAATGCACAAGATTTAGATTTGTTAGAAATCAACGAAGCCTTTGCCGCACAAGCCTGCGCCGTGAACCAAGAGATGGGCTGGGACACCAGCAAAATCAACGTCAACGGCGGCGCAATTGCCATTGGTCACCCGATTGGCGCGTCTGGTTGCCGTATTTTGGTCACATTGCTGCATGAAATGGCGAAACGCGATGCGAAGAAGGGCATTGCTTCGCTTTGCATCGGTGGAGGCATGGGCGTGGCACTGACGATTGAGAGATAAGCAGTAAATAATTACATTAATTGACTGTAGCCAGCGTATTAATTGCCTAAACAGCTATTATTTTTATAGTATTTTAGATTTATAACCACAACAGGAGCATCATCATGAATGGAAAAGTAGCTTACGTCACCGGCGGTATGGGCGGCATCGGAACCGCCATTTGCCAGCGTCTTCACAAAGAAGGCTTCAAAGTCATCGCTGGCTGCGGCCCAACGCGTGACCACGCCAAGTGGATTGCAGAGCAAGCCGCTCTGGGCTACACGTTTTACGCATCCGTAGGCAATGTGGGTTCTTGGGAGTCCACTGTTGAAGCTTTTAGCAAAACGAAGGCCGAGCACGGCGTGATTGACGTTTTGGTAAACAACGCAGGCATCACCAAAGACCGTATGTTTCTGAAAATGACCCGCGAAGACTGGGATGCGGTGATCGAAACCAACCTCAACAGCATGTTCAACGTGACCAAGCAGGTGGTTGCTGACATGGTGGAAAAAGGCTGGGGTCGTATCATCAACATCAGCTCTGTCAACGGTGAAAAAGGACAAGCTGGCCAAACCAACTACTCAGCTGCAAAAGCTGGTATGCACGGCTTTAGCATGGCGCTGGCGCAAGAACTGGCGACTAAGGGCGTGACAGTTAACACTGTGATGCCAGGTTACATCGGCACTGACATGGTCAACGCCATTCGTGAAGACGTGTTAGCTAAGATTGTGGCGACTATTCCAGTCAAGCGCTTGGGCAAACCTTCTGAAATTGCTTCCATCATTGCGTGGTTGGCATCAGAAGAGGGTGGTTACACCACCGGTGCTGACTTCTCGGTGAATGGTGGTTTGCATATGGGTTAACCCAAATTGGTGCAATTTGCAGCAATTTGAAGTGTTAGAAACAAAAAAGGGAGCCATCGTTTGATGCGCTCCCTTTTTTATGTTGACTTGGTAATTACCACCGCAAAGGCAGTTTTTTCAGCAAAGTAATCCGTCGGGTGCTAACTTGAACGTAACCACCGCGTTCCAAATCCTTCATCAATTTGCTAACCATTTCACGCGATGCGCCTACATGAGCTGCGAGTTCGCCATGGGTAATCAGGGGGATGATAGGTTTTGGCGTTTCATCGCCTTCTACGGCGTTTGCGAGGTGGTTCAGCGTCTGTGCCAAACGTCCATAGACGTCTAGTAAGGCCATGTCGCGCGCTGCTTGTGTGGATGCGCGAGCTCGAACAATCGTTGTTTGTAACAATGAAATTGCAAATTCACTGTTCTCACGCACAAAAGATAACACATGCGCATTTGGAACGATGGCGCACAAGCAGGGTTCAAGCGCTTCTACCGTGGCTGATCTTGTGCCACCGTCTAAAGACATTTCACCAAAAAAATCGCCCGCCAAGATCGTGCCAAGTGTGATTTCTTTGCCACTGGTATCAGCGCTGAAAACGCGCACACGTCCTTGAATCAAAATAAAAAGCGCATCGCCAATTTCAGTTTCGTTAACAATGATGGCATCTTTGCGATAGCTGCGTTGAACCCCTAAATCTGCCAGTGTTTGTAAATCAACCGTTAAGCGAGGCTTAATTGATTGCGATGCCATGTTATTTTTTAGTTCTTTAGTATTATTCTTTGAAATCATTCTGCAATTGTGCCATGCTTAAATATATGTTTATGATTTAGTCGCATCAAATTAATATGAAATTAAACCATAGCGCTTAAAAATTGTATTTCTTCAGGGGTGAATCCAGCTTTCAGTCTTGCTTCCAAGTTGAAGGGCGCTCTTAGTTTAGGGGCTGCATGGCGATTGTGCAGTGTGACGTAATGGCTCAAGGGGTCTAAACCATCGCGTTGGCATAACCAACGGTACCAATAGTTACCAATGGCGACGTGCCCGATTTCATCTCGCAAAATGATGTCTAAGATAGCCACCGCTTCTGTGGCATAGGGCGTTTTGACTTTACCTAGCTTGGCTTGAATCAGCGGTGTGGCATCCAACCCACGCGCTTCCAAGGTGCGGGGAACCAAAGCCATGCGGGCAACAATGTCGTCTTTTGTCTTTTCGCACATGTTCCACAGCCCCGTGTGCGCTGCAAAGCTGCCGTATTCATAGGGTTTGATTTCGTAAACGATTGATTTCAAATGATTTTGTAGCAGTGTGAAGTGATAAGCCTCCTCTTTGGCAACCAGTGCCCAGTCTTTGTAGTATTGTTCAGGCATGCCATCAAAGCGCCAAATAGCGTCTAGAGCCAAATTCACGGCATTAAATTCAATGTGGCAAATAGCGTGCATCAAGGCTGCATGGCCAGCTGGGGTAAAGGGGGAGCGCTTATCAACATTTAACGGGTCACGTAATTCGGGCTTTTTGGGTAAACCTGGTTGATATTGGTTATTTTTAAGTTGAATTTTTGCTATAGTATTAATAGCTTCAGAGGCAGTTAATGCGCCGGCTAGAGCCGTTTTTTGCTCTATATTTTGACTAATAAATGCGTTGTATGCACTTTGGCGTAATTCAGGTGTGGCTAGCATCCTTACAATTGTAGTTAATTCAACCTTGAAAAGCCCCCGCAGGAGACGCCATGGCTATTTACCAATTAGATGATTTAAGCCCACAACTCGCCGAAGGCGCTTGGGTGGCAGACAGTGCGCAGGTCATGGGCGATGTGCGCATGGCTGAGAACGCCAATGTATGGTTTGGCACCGTGGTGCGGGGCGATTCTGAAACCATCACCATTGGCAAAAACACAAATATCCAAGACGCCAGCGTGTTGCACGCTGATCCAGGCAAACCGCTCATCATTGGCGACAACGTGAGCGTGGGGCATCAAGTGATGCTGCATGGCTGCAATGTGGGAGATGGTTCCTTGATCGGTATTGGCTCAATTGTGCTCAATGGCGCGGTGATTGGTAAAAACTGCCTCGTTGGTGCGGGTTCGTTGGTCACAGAAGGCAAAGTCTTCCCTGATGGCAGCATGATTATTGGCAGCCCAGCCAAAGCGGTTCGCGAGCTGTCAGCTGAGCAACAAGCGGGTTTGTTGGGGATTTCTAAGCATTATGTTGAGAATGCGCAACGGTTCAAATCAGGCTTGAAAAAGATAGCTTGAAAAACACACTTTGGCCATCATCTGTGAGGCTAAGTTATTGTCAATATTCATTTTTTAGAGATTTTTAATGTCTGAAGTTCACAAATTCCTCTTTGATGGTTTGCCCGTGCGTGGCACGCTGGTGCGTTTAACTGAAAGTTGGCAAGAGATTTTGCAGCGCCGAGCTGCCAATTCGACCACGGGCGCTTACCCTGCGCCTGTAAGTCAGATGTTGGGTGAGTTAACAGCGGCTGCGGTGCTGATGCAGTCCAGCATCAAGTTCAACGGCAGTTTGACACTGCAAATCGCGGGAACAACAGGCAGTGGCCCGGTGAAGCTGGCTGTTGCCGAGGTACAACCCGATTTGAGCTTGCGGGCTACCGCGACTGTGATAGGCGAGGTCGCTGAGGGTAGCAGCTTGTCCGCCATGATCAATGTCAATAACAAAGGTCGATGCGCTGTGACCTTAGACCCAAAAGACAAATTTCCGGGGCAAGTGCCGTACCAAGGCGTCGTGCCGCTGTTTGACGACCACCGTCAGCCGATTGAAAAACTCAGCAGCGTGATTGAGCACTACATGCTGCAAAGTGAGCAACTGGACACAACGATGGTGTTAGCCGCTAATGACAAAGTCGCTGCAGGGCTGTTGATTCAGCGCATTCCTATGCAAGGAGCAGGGAACTTAGAGGGCAATTTACCTGGCAGCATGGTGAGCAAACGCAATGAAGACGAGATTGGTTTGAACGAGCATTACAACCGTTTGGCTGTGTTTGCGGCGAGTTTGAAGCAAGAAGAGCTCTTGACTTTGAATGCCAACGAAATTTTGCACCGCTTGTTTTGGGAAGAAGCTGTGATTCGCTATGAGCCGCTTCTCGTAAAGTTTGCCTGCACCTGCTCGCGTGAGCGTGTAAGCAACATGATTTTGAGCCTTGGTCAAGCCGAGGTTGAGGAAATTTTGGCCGAGCGCGGTGACGTGGAAGTGTCGTGCGAATTTTGTGGTCAGCAGCAGCGTTTTGACCCTGTGGATGCGGCGCAGATTTTTATCGATTCTGCCAGCAAATTATCGTCAGGTGACTCAGGCCTTGTTCAATAAATCTTGAAAGAGCCTGTGTTCGCAAACGGGGTCTGAGCAGCGCTCACACACCCAAGTTCGCAAGCGCTGTGGCCGATCCGCCGTACTTTCGGCAACCATGTTCAAACATCGCAAAGCATTTTGCAAGCGAGATTCACCAGTCCCGTAAACCACTTTAAATGAGATACTACGTAGGGCGAGCGCGGCGCGTAAAGCGGTATCAACTGGTTCGCGCATGTGCAAACCGTCTCTTTGAATACCGTCTTCTACCCAGGGCAAATCCAAACCCATCAGCAACGTTGCATCAAACGTGCGTTGATGCTCTAGCGCCATGTCGTACAAAGATGTGTCGTTGAAAAGTAAATCGCTGTAGACGGCAATGGTTAAAGCAGTGGTGTCAGCAAGCAAGACATCACAAGTTGATGTGACAAACGCAGCGCCTATTTGCCGTGTTTGCTCCTTTGCGATAGCTAGTTGCTCTTCTTTACGAGGCGTGCGGTTTTTGGTATCACACCAAGTTCGTAGATATTCAGGAATGTGTTGAACGGATTTGCCCTGCGCTAGAAAATGCCGTTCGAGTTGTTTGGTTAGCTCAGATTTGCCAGTGCTTTCTGCGCCTAAGATAGCTATTTTCAAGGCAATAAACGTCAAGAAAGAAGTTGTTATTTGGTGTATTGAACCAAAATTTCGTTGGGTTTGAGCATACCCAATTCAGAACGCGCTTTCTCTTCCACCATGTCCATACCGGTTTTTAGGTCTTCTACTTCCGCTTTGAGCTGCGCATTTTCAGTTTGTAATTTTGCTGAAGTTGCTTTCAAACCATTCAACTTTTTAGTCATTTGCGTCACATCACTCAAGCTGCCGCGACCAAACCACAGCTGCGACTGAAACAACACCAGCAGGAAGACAAGCAAAACCATGACGCCGCGTTTATTCATGCGTAAATCTAGCCTGATTAACGGTTAAAAAAACGTAGCGCCATGCAGTCAACTTTTAGGTGAACAATAAGCCGACTTATTAACGAATGCTGTAAAAAGCATCGCGCCCTGGGTAGCTGGCAACATCACCCAAGTCCTCTTCAATGCGCAGCAATTGGTTGTACTTGGCGATACGGTCTGAGCGGCTCAATGAACCGGTTTTGATTTGCCCAGCGTTTGTTCCCACGGCGATATCTGCAATCGTCGAGTCTTCCGTTTCGCCAGAGCGGTGGCTAATCACAGCTGTGTAGCCAGCGCGCTTGGCCATTTCGATGGCGGCAAACGTCTCGGTCAGTGTGCCAATTTGGTTGATTTTGATCAAAATGGAATTGGCAATTTTCTTGTCAATACCTTCTTTGAAAATCTTGGTGTTGGTGACAAACAAATCATCGCCGACCAATTGCACTTTGCTGCCTAGCTTTTCAGTCAAGTGCTTCCAGCCGTCCCAATCGCCCTCGGCCATTGCGTCTTCAATGCTGATGATGGGGTATTTGTCGACCCAAGTCGCCAGCATGTCTGTCCACTGCTCAGCAGTAAGCGACAAGCCTTCGGC
>JBEGUP010000078.1:0-7168 GCA_041178825.1 Pseudomonadota bacterium
GGGTGTATCACGCGTCACGGCTGGTAAGCACTTGCGAACGCTGGCGCTCAAAGGCATTGTGGACATGAAGAAAATTGGTCGACAGCATTTTTATATCAATCGCCCCTTGTTTGACCTTTTAACGCAGGTGACTTTAGACCATGAATGAAGCCGAAACCCGCGCCGAGCACATTGACCCCGCTTTAGCCCGCGCAGGCTGGGGCGTGGTGGCGGGCAGCCGCATCAGGCGGGAATTTGCCATCACAGCGGGGCGGATTGAGGGTTTGGGTCGCCGTGGCAAGGCGCTGACGGCGGACTATGTACTGGAATACCGCAACACCAAGCTGGCGGTCATCGAAGCCAAAGCTTGGGACAAAGCGCTGACCGAAGGCCTGGGCCAAGCCAAAGACTACGCCGCCAAGCTGGCGGTGCGCTACACCTATGCCAGCAATGGGCAGGGCGTGTATGGCGTGGACATGCACACCGGTGTGGAGAGGGAAGTCAAGAGCCAACTATCGGACGAGGCGCTCAGCTTCCCGACGCCAGACGAGCTGTGGAACCGCACTTTTGCCTTAGGCAACGCCTGGCGCGACCGCTTTGCCGAGGTGTCTTATCCAGACAAAAGCGGTACTTGGTCGTTGCGGTTTTATCAGGAGATTGCTGTCTCGCGGGTGCTGGAGCGCATCGCTGCGGGTGACAAGCGGGTGCTGCTGACGCTGGCAACCGGGACGGGCAAGACCTCCATCGCGTTTCAAATTGCGTGGAAGCTGTTTCAAGCGCGCTGGAATTTGGGCGGTGAACCGACCCGCAGACCACGGATTTTGTTTTTGGCAGACCGCAATACGCTGGCGAACCAGGCTATCCGCGATTTTGGCGCGTTTGCGGCTTTTGCGGACGATGCTTTTGTGCGGATTTCGCCCGATGAAATCCGTAAAAAAGGCAAAGTGCCGAAGAACGGCAGCCTGTTTTTCACGATTTTCCAGACCTTCATGAGCGGCAAAACGCCCAGCGGAGACGATGCGCCGTATTTTGGCGACTACCCGCCGGATTTTTTTGACCTGGTCATCATCGACGAATGCCACCGTGGCGGCGCGAACGACGAAGGCAGCTGGCGCGGTATTTTGGACTATTTTGCACCGGCGGTGCAGCTGGGGCTGACCGCCACACCCAAGCGGAATGAAAACGCCGACACCTACGCCTATTTTGGCGAGCCGGTGTTTACCTATTCGCTGAAAGACGGCATCAATGACGGGTTTTTGACGCCGTTTCGCGTCAAACAAATCGCCACCACGCTGGATGATTACGTTTATACGTCTGACGACACGCTGGTGGAAGGCGAGATTGAGCAGGGCCGGCGCTACGAGGAGGCGGATTTCAACAAGGTGATTGAAATCAAGGAGCGGGAGAAGAAGCGGGTCGAGATTTTCATGTCGCTGATCGACCAGCGCGAAAAAACGCTGGTGTTTTGCGCCACGCAGACGCACGCGCTGGCGGTGCGTGATTTGATCAACCAGCTCAAAACCAGCAAAGACCCTAGCTATTGCCAGCGCGTCACCGCGGATGATGGCGTGCTGGGTGAAGGCTATTTGCGCGATTTTCAGGACAATGAGAAGACCATCCCGACCATTTTGACCACCTCGCAAAAGCTGTCCACCGGCGTGGATGCCCGCAATGTGCGCAACATTGTGCTGATGCGGCCGGTGAATTCGATGATCGAGTTCAAACAGATCATCGGGCGCGGTACGCGGCTGTATGACGGCAAGGATTACTTCACGATTTACGACTTTGTGCGGGCGCACCACCATTTCAGCGACCCGGCTTGGGATGGTGAACCGATCGCGGTGGAGCTTGAGGGTGATTCATCCACTTACCCAACAGACACCCCGCCACGCCAGCCGCCTGAAGCGCGTGAACCGGGAGCGACCTATGAAGTTCGGCAGAAAATCCAGGTCAAACTGGCAGACGGCAAGGCGCGCAGTATCCAGCACATGATGGTGACGAGTTTTTGGCACCCGGATGGCACGCCCATGTCGTCGCAGCAGTTCATGACCTCGCTATTTGGCCATATTCCCGAATTTTTCAAAGACGAAGACGAGTTGCGCAGCCTGTGGAGCGAGCCGTCCACCCGCCGCAAGCTGCTGGAAGGGCTGGCAGACAAGGGCTTTGGCCGCGACCAGCTGCGCGAGATGCAAAAAATCATCGATGCTGAAAAGAGCGATTTGTACGACGTGCTCACCCACGTGGCCTACGCCCAAGCGCCACTGAGCCGCCAAGAGCGGGCTGAGCGCGCCAATATGCGCATCAGCACGCAGTTTGCCAGCAAGCAGCAGGCGTTTTTGTCATTCGTGCTGTCGCATTACGTCAGCGAAGGGGTGGAAGAGCTGGATCTGGCCAAGCTGACGCCGCTGCTCAAACTCAAATACCACGACTCGATTGCCGACGCGGTGGCTGATTTGGGCAAACCTGAAGATATTGGGCAGGTGTTTGCGGGGTTTCAGAAGTATTTGTACCAAGCAAATAATTTGCAAGGTCAATAAAATTGCTATAATTATAATAGCTATTTAGTTAATAAATACGCTGGCTAGACGCGTATTTACCGTTATTTTTAGAGCAATTCAACGCGGTTTTAAGAGTTTTGCACGGCTTTGATCATATCCGCAGCTTTTTCAGCCACCATGATGACCGGTGCATTCGTATTCCCCGCCACGATGCGCGGCATGATGGAGGCGTCGACCACGCGCAGACCAGCGATGCCGTGAACGCGCAGCTCGCTGTCCACCACGTTCAGCGGGTTGGCTTGTGGGCCTTCCAGCGGACCCATGCGGCAGGTGCCGACGGGGTGGTAGATGGTGTCGGCGTAGTTGCGGATGACGGTTTCGATTTGCGCGTCGGTTTTTGCATTGGCCGTTGCGGGTAACTCTTTGCCACGGTAGCCAGCCAGTGCAGGTTGGCTCAAAATCGTGCGCATTTGCTTGAAACCTTGCACCATGCGGCGCATGTCGTCAGGGTCCGCCAAGAAATTCGGGTCAATCACCGGCGCGGCTAGCGGGTCAGCGTTGGCTAGGGTGACGCGGCCTCGGCTTTTTGGGCGCATCAAGCAAATGTGGCAGGAATAGCCGTGGCCAAAAGTGGGTTTACGGCCATGGTCCACCAGTTTGCCGATGACGAAATGCAGTTGCAAATCTGGCGTAGCCTCATCGGGGCTGGTTTTGATGAAGCCACCCGCCTCGGCAAAATTGGTGGTCAGCATGCCGGTGCGGTGCTTGCGCCACTCAAAAATGCCTTTGATGGCTTGTACCAAGCCGCTGAGCGAGACGCCAAATAAATCCTTCAAATGCGGCGCGTTGACCACTTGCACCACGTCAATGTGGTCTTGCAAGTTTTCACCCACACCCGGCAAATCGTGCACCACGGCGATGCCGTGTGTTTGCAATTCTGCTGCGGGGCCGATACCTGACAGCATCAAAATTTGGGGTGATTGCAGCGCTCCAGCGCACAAAAGCACCTCGCGGGAGGCTTTGATTTGTTTGATTTCGCTGCCTTGGTGGTATTCCACGCCTACGGCACGCTTGCCTTCTAGCAAAATTCGCGTCGTGTGGGCGCTGGTGATGACGGTGAGGTTGGGGCGGCTCAAGTTTGGCGTCAAGTAGGCTTTTGCCGCGCTGTAGCGCTCACCGTTTTTGTGGGTCACTTGGTGCATGCCCACGCCGTGCTGCTCTGCGCCGTTGAAGTCTTTGCTTTCAGGGTGGCCGGCTTGTTTGCCTGCTTCTATGAAAATAGCGCCGTATTTGCTGGGGCTGCGCAGGTCCATCACGTTCAAAGGGCCGCCTTTGCCGTGAAATGGGGCATCTGCGGCGTCGAAGCTGCGCTCGTTGTTCTCAGCCTTTTTGAAGTAGGGCAGCACGTCGGCAAAACTCCAGCCCGGGTTGCCCTGCTCGGCCCAATGGTCGTAGTCGGTTTTGTGGCCTCGCATGTACACCATGGCGTTGATAGAGCTTGATCCGCCCAACACCTTGCCACGCGGTTGGTAGCCTTTGCGCCCATTCAGTCCGGCTTGTGGCGTGGTGTTAAACCCCCAGCCGGCTGCGCCCGTGCGTGCTAGCAGCGCCAAACCAGCAGGGCAGTGGATCAGCACGCTGCTGTCAACAGGGCCGGCTTCTAACAAAGCGACTTTGATATTTGCGTCTTCGCTGAGTCGTGCCGCCAATACGCAGCCTGCCGAGCCGCCGCCGATGATGATGTAGTCGAACATGATGAAATTATCTAAAAAGGGTCTGGAAAATGCCTAAAACTAACCTAGCAAGCAATATATAGGACGGTTAGCCAAATATTTAAGGAGACCAACCCAATGATTGCCCCGATTTACCCTGATAAAAAGATTCCATTAAATTAAATTGCACACAATTTAATTGTGTGCTATAATTCAATCATGTACGCAGCAAATCACACGGAAACAGTAAACAACGCAATTAGCAATCCCGCTTTGTTGCTGGACAACCAGCTGTGTTTCGCGTTGTATTCCACCTCATTGGCGATGACCAAGCTGTACAAGCCCTTATTAGAAAAGCTGGGGCTGACGTATCCGCAGTATTTGGCCATGCTTGTGCTGTGGGAGCGCGATGGGCTGATGGTGTCTGAGCTGGGCGAGCGCTTGTTTTTGGATTCGGGCACGTTAACGCCCTTGTTGAAACGCCTAGAAGTCAGTGGTTTGATCGCCCGCATTCGCGATGTGCAAGACGAGCGGCGCGTGCACATCACCTTGACCGCAGCGGGTCGTGCGCTGAAAACCCAAGCTGCAGAGATTCCCAACTGCATTTTGAAAGCCAGCCAATGCAGTCTGCCCGACATCGTGGCGCTGACGCAGCAAGTGCAAACGCTGCGAAAAAACTTGAATCCGACAGTCAATATCGATATTTAAACCCGCCTCAAATCGAGGCATAACTTGAAAGTAAAGAAGCTATGACAACCAAAATCGAAAAAGTCTTGTACAAAGCCAACGCTACAGCAACTGGCGGCCGTGATGGTCACGCCGTGAGCTCAGATGGCCTGTTGAACGTCAAACTCGCACCACCAAAAGAGTTGGGCGGCATGGGCGGCGCGACCAATCCTGAGCAATTGTTTGCCGCAGGCTACAGCGCTTGCTTTATGGGTGCGATGAAGCACGTGGCCGGCATGAAAAAATTGACCATCCCGGCAGACGCAAATGTCAACGCCACCGTCGGCATCGGCCAAATCCCAGCGGGTTTCGGTATTGAAGCGCAGTTGGTCGTGAGTTTGCCAGGTATGGACCGCGCGGCTGCGCAAGATTTGATCGACACCGCGCACCAAGTGTGCCCGTACTCAAACGCCACCCGTGGCAACATTGAAGTGAGCGTGACTTTGGCATAAGTTTTTAAAGTCGTGTCGCCAACGCAGCCTGCCCGACTAGTCGCGGCAGGCTGTTTCGTTTAGAGTGTGAAACATGAGCACACAACAATTCTTAGTCAGCCAAGACCCGCAAGATCAACTGCAGCGCACAAAACTGCGCACCACAGAAAACGCGCCCTTAACAGAGGGTCAAATTCGTCTGCGCGTAGATCACTTTGCGCTCACTTCCAACAACATCACCTATGCCGCTTTCGGCGGGGCGATGAACTATTGGAACTTTTACCCAAGCGGTGAGGCGGGTTGGGGCATTATTCCCGTATGGGGTTTTGCGACGGTGATGCAGTCGTTGCACGCAGGTGTTGCCGTTGGTGAAAAGCTATACGGCTATTACCCTATGGCCAGCAGCGTGGTGCTTGAACCCACCAAGTTGAACGAAAAAAGCTTCGTCGATGGCGCAGCGCACCGCGCTGAGCTGCACCCGGTCTACAACCAATACATGCGCACCGCCAGCGACCCGTTTTACAAGCCAGACACCGAAGTCATTCAAGCGCTTTTGCGCCCGCTTTTCATCACCTCGTGGTTGATTGATGATTTTTTTGACGACAATCAATTCTTCGGTGCAAACACCGCCATTTTGTCCAGCGCATCCAGTAAAACAGCTTATGGCACAGCGTTTCAGCTTAAACAACGTGCTGGCATAGAAGTGATTGGTTTAACTTCGGCTGGCAACGTGGCATTTTGTGAAAGCCTAGGCTGCTACCACCGTGTGTTGACGTACGATCAACTCGACCAAATCAAAGCAGATGCCGTTTGCGTCTATATTGATTTTGCTGGTAATGCAGTTTTGCGTAGCGATATTCACACGCGTTTTGCTAATTTGAAATACAGCTGCTCTATTGGCGGTACACACGTCGAAAACCTAGGTGGCTCGAAAGGCTTAGCGGGACCCAAAGCCATCCTATTTTTTGCACCTGCTCAAATCAAAAAACGCATTGAAGAGTGGGGCGGCGCTGAGTTTGGCAAGCGCATGGTGCAAGCGTGGGTCAACTTCACCAATACAGTCACGCAATCTAATCCGCCATGGTTGTCAACACAGCAACATGTGGGCGCAGACGCGGTGACGCAAGCTTACACGCAGGTTTTAGCTGGGCGAGGAGACCCGCGTGTAGGTCATATGTTGTCGTTGTAGTTGGGTTTGGTCAGCTATGGTGAGCTGTTGCTTACTTCATCAAGGATGGCAGCCACAAGCTGAGTTGCGGAAACGCTATCAGCAGCCCAAGTACAAAAATCATCACTAAGACGAATGGCCAGCAGCCTTTGAAAATGTTGCTAAGCCCCACTTTAGGCAACAAGGTATTGATGACAAACAGGTTCATGCCCACAGGTGGTGAAATCAAGCCGATTTGCACAATCATCACAATCAGCACGCCAAACCAAACGGGGTCAAACCCGAGTGCTGTAACGATTGGGAAAAACAGTGGAATCGTAAGTAACACCATGGTTAACTCTTCCATCACCGTGCCAAGTACGATGTAAATAAACATCATGGCGGTGATGATCATAATGGGGGACAGACCTAGGCCCGTGATCCAGTTTTTGAGTTCACTGGGCATGCTAGTGAAGTTGACAAAGTTGGCAAAAATGGTGGCTGCTATCAGTAAGGTGAACAGCATGGCGGTGGTGCGCGCCGAGTCCCTCGGCAACGACCAGCGCTCGCTGACGCCCGAAGGTGTCGTCGCCGACACGCTGTGGATGTCGCGAAGGTGGCCGAGCTCAACGCGACCTTTGCTGTCGGTCTGCAGCGTGCAGTGCAGTGCAGTGC
>JBEGUP010000079.1:0-7136 GCA_041178825.1 Pseudomonadota bacterium
ACGTTGTACTCGCTAGTTAAACGTGCAATTGGGGTCGCTTTGTCCAAGCCAATTTGTGGCTTGCCAGTGATGATGCCGCCCAACATCACTGCGCCCATCATGATCAGTGAGTTTGCATCACCTTTGTTGGCATTGACGAATTGCGCCAAGCCGATAACACCGGCAGCACCGCCCTTGTTGTCGTATTGCACGGTATCAGCCGCTTTGGCGTCCATGATGGCTTTGCCGAGTGCGCGGCCTGTTGTGTCCCAGCCACCGCCTGGGTTTGCTGGAATCATCATTTTGACGTTGCCTGCAGCTTGCGCTGTCAAAGGCAAAGCACCAGCAGCTGCCATAGCAACTAAAGATTTGAGGAATGTATCGCGACGCATGGTTTGCTCCTGATTTAATAAAGACAATGATGTCAGTTAGTTGTTACCGAATGGTAGGATTGCCTAACTTAGAAATGATGCCCTGCTTGGCTGTCGTTTGGCTGTCGAAAATCGTTGTTTTTAATAGGGAAAACACTTAGAAAATGTTGTTTTGCCGTCTATTTTGTCTGTTTGTGCTAGGGTGCTGGGTGTGAAATTACTAATTGTTGAAGACGAACTCGCTATGCAAACAACCTTGCAGCGTGCGCTCAGCTCGCGTGCTATTACCGTTGCTGTTTGTGGCGATGGATTACATGCATTGACTTTATGGCAACAGCTGCAGCCAGATGTTGTATTGCTTGACTTAACACTTCCCAATGTTGATGGCCTAGAAGTATTGTCTAAAGCGCGTCAGCAAGGCCTGCAAACGCCTGTACTGATTTTGACAGCACGAAGCACCGTGGGTGACCGTGTGATTGGGCTGAACACTGGCGCAGATGACTATTTAGCCAAGCCGTTTGATTTAGATGAGCTTGAGGCCAGATTGCGGGCATTGCATAGGCGCAACGCGGCAACACTTACAGAACCAAAAAACGAAATCATTCAAGCTGGCCTGCTGCAGCACAACAAACACAGCGGTGCCGTTTACTGTAAAGACGTCATCATTGATTTAACCCCGCGTGAACTGGCTTTGCTTGTTCCTTTGATGAGCAAAGTTGGGCATGCCGTCAGCAAAGAACAGCTCTTCAAGCTGGTGTTTCCCAGTGCAACCGAAGTGCAGTACGAGGCCATTGAGGTGGTGGTTCACCGTCTACGCAAAAAACTCGTCGGTACAGGTGTGAGCTTGATAACTCTACGTGGGCTGGGCTACTTACTCAAAGAGGATGTCGGCGTGTGAAGCGCACAACCTCATTACGCCGTACCCTGCTCATAGGCATTTTGGTACCTATCTGTTTGTTTGTAGCGGTGGACACGTTCTTTTTGTACCGCCAAGCACTGTCTGCCATCAACACCGCTTATGACCGGACCTTGCTAGCCTCTGCAAAATCTATTGGTGAATTGCTCAAAGTTGAAGGCGTCGGTGAGCAAGCCCAAATCAGCACCACGATTCCCTACGCTGCGCTAGAGGCCTTCGAAGCAGATAACCGCAGTCGCATGTTTTATCGCGTTTCAAGCACGCAGGGCAAATTGATTGATGGATTTGAAGATTTGCCACTTTGGCAAGGCAAACTACCAGACAAAGGGCCGTATGCTGCCTTGGTTGATTTTTATGACAGCCAATTTCGAGGTGATGCCATTCGCATGGCTGTCTTGCTTCAGCCCGTAGCCAGTGAAAAAGGCTTAGGCATGGCGATTATTCAAGTTGGTGAAACGCTTGAACTTCGTCAGGTCTTGGCACGCCAAATTTTGGTGGAAACCTTATGGCGGCAAGCTTTACTGATTTCTGTACTAGCCATCGTTGTGATTTTGGTTGTGCAGCGCGCGACGCGCCCTGTGCGGCGCATGAGCTTGGAGTTGCAAGCTAGGCCTGTCGGCGACCTCACCCCTATCACCGCAACAGATGCACCGCGTGAATTGCAGCCTTTGATCGTGGGGACAAACGACGTGATGGTCAGGCTAAAAAGTTTGTTAAAACATCAAAAACGTTTTGTTCGAGACACCTCACACCAACTGCGCACGCCGTTAGCGGTACTGAAAACACAAGTGCAATCAGCCCTGCGCGGTGATGTAGCGCCCTTGGTTGCGCTGCAGGAAATCAAACACACGGTTGAGCGTGCCACCTATTTAGCCAACCAAATGTTGGCACTGTCAAAAGTAGAGCAGTTAAGACAACAAACCGATGCTCATGTTCTTAACTGGGCAGTTTCACTGCGTGATGTGGCCTTGGATATTTCCCCATTGATTGCTGAAAAAAATCTAGATTTTGAAATCCACACCGAAGACTGCCATATTCTCGCCCACGACTGGATGCTGCGTGAATTGTCTCGTAATTTACTGCACAACGCGATCAAATACAGCCCGGTTGATGGCGCTTTGAGCGTGCGGCTAGAGATGCAAAACCAGTGTGCGCAACTCACCATCCGCGATAGTGGCCAAGGCATATCAGCAGAGTTACAAGAGCGCTTGTTTCAACCCTTTTCAGCGGGTGATATTCGCACTGGGTCTGGCCTAGGACTCGCTATTTGTCTCGAAGTGGTTAAAGCTTTGAATGGAAGCATCACATTAACCAACAGACTCGCTCCACAGCCGATGAGCGATTTCAGTAAAGACAAGGTGGTCGGTCTAAACACCGTTGTGAGACTGCCTTTACAGGCCCGCTGAGGCCGCGGAATTTGTAGCACATGCTGCACAAATACAAGCCAAATTGCGTTTTTGCTGTGGCACGCTAGCGAGTAAGTCCGCATCAAACTTAACCGCCGTACACCAGCACGGCGCTGTTTGTTTGATGCCAGTCTCTCGCTCAATCTCCAGAGCGCATTGATTCACACGCCCACACAAAGGGCATATATTGGCTGTAGATTTCGCATTCATTGCCTAAACAGCTATTTATTTAATAGCAATATTGAGGTCGGTTTGTACTTCAGATTTGTGCCCTGTGAGCTTTCGCCAAACCCATTTCAAAGCACCGGGAATGTCATCCACCAAAGTAAACACAGCAGGTATCACCAACAAGCTGAGGAAAGTTGAGGTAATCAAACCGCCAATCACTGCGACCGCCATCGGACTGCGAAAGCTACCGTCAGAACTACCCCAGCTCATGGCAATCGGCAACATACCAGCACCCATGGCGATGGTGGTCATCACAATCGGGCGGGCGCGCTTGTGGCAGGCATCTAAGAGCGCATCAATCCGTGACATGGGTGGTACTGCTGGCTGCGTTTCAGTGGCGTGACGGCCACGGCGCGCCTCGATGGCGTATTCCACGAGCAAAATTGAATTTTTCGTCGCTACACCCATCAACATCACTAAACCAATCAATGATGGCATGGAGAAAGATTTTTGAGCAATCAACAATCCCACAAATGCACCTCCTAACGACAGGGGTAAGGCCGCCAAAATGGTAACAGGGTAGAGCATGTTTTTAAAAAGCAGCACCAGCACGATGTAAATACACAGCACGCCAATAGCCATCGCTAAAGTGAAACTCTCAAACAACTCTACAAACACCTCAGCATCACCAATAGTGACCTGCTTGACGTTGGCAGGTAAATTTTGAATGGCCGGCAATTTTTCAACCGCTGAAGTCATGTCACCCAGCGCAACTCCCGATAATTCCACCTCAAACTGCACGTTACGTGAACGGTTAAATCGATCAATCACGGCAGGGCCGCCAGCTAACTCCAAACTGGCAACTTGTCCCAACATCACTGTGCCACGACTACTTGGCACCATCAAACGCTCTAAGGTAGCCAAATCTGTCTTAGCATCATCCGCCAAACGTACGACGATGGGTACTTGCCGCTGCGACAAATTCAATTTTGGCAATGCCGCATCGTAGTCACCCAATGTGGCGATACGCAAAGTTTCGCCGATGGCGGCGCTGGTAACACCCAGGTCTGCCATTTGTGAGAAATTAGGTCGTATCGTTACCTCTGGACGCACCAAGGCAGCACTAGACGCAATGGATCCTAAACCAGGAATAGTACGTAATTCTTTTTCAATAGCTGAAGCTGCTGAGGCCAGCGCTAATGGATCTTCGCTGGTCAGTGCCAAAATATATTTTTCGCCCGAACCACCCAAACCGACTTTACTGCGAACGGCGGGCACGCTTTGCATCGCTTGTCGAATGTTATTTTCGATCACTTGTTTGCGTGGCCGCGTTCCACGCTCTGCCATCACAATCGTCAAAGTCGCTTTGCGAGATTCTGCAGCTCCGCCTGGCGCAAATGGGTCACCACCTGCGCTGCCACCACCAATCGTTGTGTATACAGACTTAATGTGATCTAACTTGCTGATCAAAGTTCGCGCCTGCTCTGCAGCGTCTTTGGTCTGCGCTAGCTTAGTGCCAGGTGGTAACTCCATATAAACTTGTGTCTGGCTATTGTCATCTGGCGGAATAAAGCCTTGTGGCAACAAAGGAATGAGCGCTAACGAACCTATGAAAAATGCACCAGCAGCAGCGCCCGTGATCCAACGGTGGCTCATGCACCAGCGGCTAGCCTTCATGTACCAGCGCATGATGGGGCCTTCTTTTTCAACGTAATTGACGATAGGCTTCAATATGTATGCCGCCATCATGGGCGTCAACATACGCGCTACTACCAATGATGCAATCACCGCCAAAGAAGCTGTCCAGCCGAATTGCTTGAAAAATTTACCAACAATACCACTCATGAATGCCAGCGGTAAAAAAACCGCCACCAAAGCAAATGTGGTAGCTATCACCGCCATACCAATCTCGTCGGCTGCTTCCATGGCCGCTTGATAAGGCGTTTTACCCATACGCAAATGGCGCACGATGTTTTCTACCTCAACAATCGCATCGTCAACCAAAATACCAATCACCAAGCTCAACGCTAATAAGGTGACGACGTTGATCGAGAATCCCAAATAATCCATGCCAATAAACGCAGGAATAACTGACAAAGGCAAGGCCACAGCTGAAACGAAAGTCGCACGCCAATCGCGCAAAAATAGCCATACAACCAGAACTGCCAACAGCGCACCCTCTATCAGCAAAGTCAGAGAGGCGTTGTACTCTTCCTCAACGGGGGTAACAAAGTCGAATGCCTCCGTGAGCTCAATGTCTGGGTGCGCAGCTTGTAGCTCTTTGAGCGCTTTACGCACGCCGCGACCAGCGTCAACCTCGCTTGCGCCTTTGCTGCGTGATACCTCGAAACCAACGACTGGTTTACCGTTCAACAAAGCAGCTGAGCGTTGTTCTGCAACAGTATCTTTAACCTCTGCGATCTGGTCTAAGCGTATTTTTCGGCCATTCAATGACAACTCAATCACGCTCAACTCGTTTGCAGACTTGACGGTGGCTAAGGTACGCACTGGCTGCTCGCTGCTACCTAAATCTGTACGGCCGCCAGCTGTATCCAGCTGCACCAAGCGCAATTGGCGCGACACATCAGCTGGGCTAATACCCAAAGATGCCATCTTGCCTTGGTCTAAAGCCACGCGCACTTCACGTGTGACACCACCTACGCGCGTCACAGAACCCACACCTTTAACGGCCAACAAACGACGATTCAAAGTGTCATCCACGAACCAGCTCAAGGCCTCGTCATCCATGGTTTTACTGCTGATAGCGTAAGCCAATACGGGTGAACCTGATATGTTTACCTTGCTGACCACTGGGTCGCGAACATCTGATGGCAAATCTGCACGTACTTGCTGCACCGCTGAACGAACTTCGTCCAGCGCTTCTTGGGTCGGTTTTTCAAGCCGAAATTCAGCGGTGATGGTTGCTGATCCATCTTGTACCTTGGTATAAATATTTTTTAACCCGTTTAAAGAGGCAATAGAATTTTCAATCTTTCGTGCAACGTCTGTTTCAAGCTGCGCGGGCGATGCGCCTGGCAAGCTCGCGCTGATAATGATATTGGGCACTTCTAGGTCAGGAAAGTTTTGCACTTTCATGTTTTTGTAACCTAAAGTACCGGCGAAGCACAGCATCACGAAAAACATGATGGCAGCAATAGGGTTGCGGATGCACCAGGCGGAGACATTCATTATTTTGCTCCTGCTGGTTGCGCTTCAACAATCTTGACGGTATCACCGTCTGCTAAAAACCCACCCCCACTGGCGACAAAACGGTCACTCGATTTAGCGCCTTGTTTGATTTCAACCGCATCGCCCACACGGCGACCTGTTTCTAGCTTGACTTGGCTCACTTTGTTATTGGCTTCCACCCGCATGGCATAAGTAAAGCCATCACGCAGAACCAAGGCTTGCTGTGGTAAGGTCAGTGCATTAGCTGCTCCCAAAGCAAATTCACCTTTGGCAAACATGCCTGCTTTCACGCCCACATTCGCTGGTAAATCGACATAAACCAAGGCGTTGCGCGTCGCAGCATCAATGGTTGGGGCTACGGTGCGAACTGTGCCTTCTACTTGAGCACCACTGGCAGCAGTCACCATGGCTTTGGCACCTGGTTTGATGCTGGCAATTTCATTGCTGGTCACCTCAGCGCGCCACTCTAGGCGGCCACCGCGAATCATGCGAAACAGCTCAGTGCCAGCGCCAACAACAGCGCCAACCGTTGCGCCACGGGCTGAAATCACGCCATTGTCAGGGGCACGAACTTGCGTATTTTGGGTGCGGACGCCTTGTGCGCTCAGCGTCGCTTGTGCGGCTTGCACGCGGGCGGCAGCGGTTTTTTCAGCAGTTAAATATTGGTTAATCTGTTGGGTGCTCAACGCACCTGTGTTTTGCAAGGTACGCGCCCGCTCAGCGTTCGCTGCTGCATCCATCGCATTGGCTTGCGCTTCCATCAAAGCGGCTTTGGCTTGCGCCACGTCAGCTTGGACAGCATCACCGGCAAAAGTAGCCAATAGTTGACCTTTTTTGACCGTATCGCCCACGTTGACCAACACCTGAGTCAACCGCAAACCACTGGCTTCTGCACCAATGCTGGCTTCTTGCCAAGCGGCAACGTTGCCGTTGGCGGGTAATTTCAACGCTAGGCTGCCGTTGCTAGGCTGTACCGCACTGACTGTTAACGCCGCCTTTGGGGCTACTGGCGATGCGCCAGCTTTGTCAGATTTGGCTGCATCTGCTGACTTAGCGGTTTCAGTTTTTGCTGCGTCTGCAGGTTTTGCAGTTTCAGACTTATCGGAG
>JBEGUP010000080.1:0-7058 GCA_041178825.1 Pseudomonadota bacterium
AGTGCAAAGCCGAAATCAGCGGTGGTTTCGGTCAAAGTATCGGGCGCATTCGTCCCAACAACGCCAGCGGCTGTCATGGCTAGTAAATCAAAATTGTTATAACCCACCATCATGTTTGCACAGATTTTGAGCTGAGGGCAAGCAGCCAATAGCTGTGCATCGATGCGCTCTAAACCAAAGGTGAAAGCGCCGTCCTTGCCTTGCAACTTCTCTATAAGCTGTTGCTTGGTCCAAAGCTCATCAGCTTGATTGGATTCAACTTCAAAGTGCTGCGACAGCTTTTCTAAGATTTCTGGGAAGATAGCACGTGTAACTAGTATTTTATTCATTTTAAATCAATGATCTTCCAAAATGCTTATTTTAATTGCCTAAACAGCTATAAAATTAATAGCAATTTCACACTAAATTATTAAAACTTAGATAAACCAAATCAAGGTCATGGCTATAAACAGAGGCACAAGAATGCACACCGACCAAGCCATATAGCCAAAGAAGCTTGGCATTTTCAAGCCCCGATTTTCTGCTATCGCTTTCACCATCAAATTGGGGGCATTACCAATGTAAGTATTAGCTCCCATGAACACCGCGCCAGCAGAGATGGCGGCCAGTGTGGGAGCGAAGGTTGTCATAAGCACTTTGGCATCGCCGCCCGCTGTGTTGAAAAACACCAGATAGGTGGGCGCGTTGTCTAAAAACGAGCTCAGCAAGCCTGAGGCCCAAAAATACGCCGCAGGGTTGGGTGTGCCGTTGGGGTTAGTTACCGCATTGATGATGGCTGAAAAAGGCCCATCTAAGCCCGCTTTTAACATCGCAATCACTGGGATGATGGTCAAAAAGATGCCTGCAAAGAGCTTGGCCACCTCAAACATAGGATCCCATGAAAACTGGTTATCCGCGTGCACGCTAGCTGCAGTCATCTTATAAGACAGGACAGTGATGACAAGTAAACCCACATCTCGCAACAAGCCGGGCAAGCCTACCTCAGTACCCAACAGGTTGAAGGTGACGCTAGATTTCCAAATCCCGCTCATCAAAACCAAGCAAGCAATGGCTGCTAATAACCAGAAGTTAAAAGCACCATCAAAACCAATATTTCGAGAATCTGGCGTGGGATCCGTGCTTAAAAGCTCTTCTTTGCGGTGGTAAAACCATGAATCTAAGGCGAAGAAAATAGCTAGAAGTGAGCCAATTAAAAAGAGTGTTTCGGGGAAGATGTGTTTCACAGTCCAGAAAAAGTCCACCCCTTTGAGAAAGCCCAAAAACAAAGGTGGGTCACCCAATGGTGTTAGCGAGCCACCCGCGTTAGACACGATAAAGATAAAGAAAACAATCACATGCGCTTTGTGTTGACGGTTGTCGTTGGCACGAATCAGAGGACGAATCAACAACATGGATGCGCCTGTTGTGCCCATAAAACTGGCTAAAACAGCGCCTATAGCCAAAATACTGACATTCAGCGCTGGGCTGCCGTGCAAATTTCCACGGATATAAATGCCACCAGAAACCGTGAATAGAGCCGTTAACAAAACGATAAACGGTATGTATTCAGCCAGCAAAGCGTGAACAAACCCGGTACTTGCAGCGCCTACACCGTAAATAATGGCAAATGGCACGATAAAAGCCAGCGCCCAAGCTGCAGTTACCTTGCCGTAGTGATGATGCCAAAAATCTGCAGCTAATAGCGGCATCAGCGCAATAGATAAAAGCACGCCAGCGAACGGAATACCCCAAGCGGCTGAAAGTTTACTGCCATCAACATCTGCAGCGAAACACAAACTTGGCACAGCCGCAAAAAGGGCAAATAGGGCAAAAAAGACAATCCGACGCAAGAAAAGTTGTTCGATCTGCAAGGTGAAAGCTCCAATAGTAGTTGTGCGAATGTTACCTTGAACTAGAGTATTGCAGATTAAAAATTTCCGCTTTGACTGCCCAATATCACAGCCAAGTCGTAAACTCTGCTACTGGTACTCTTGGTGTGTGGAAGCTGTTGACTTTGTCGCTGGCATCCGCATAGCCCAAAGCCATACCGCAAACCAACAATTCATCTTCACCTGCACCAATATGCGGCATGATGATGTTGGCAAAGCCGTTCCACGCAGCTTGTGGGCAAGTGTGCAAACCATGACCACGGGCAGACACCATGATGTTTTGCAACAGCATGCCCGCATCCACCAAGCTGCCACGCCCCATGACGCGGTTGATGGTGAACATCAGCCCCACTGGCGCATCAAAAAACCTGAAATTGCGCTGGTGCTGCGCATGCATTTTGTCTTTGTCCGCTTTACCAATATCCAGCAAACCATACAAACTCCAGCCATTTTCACGACGGCGGTCAATGAAAGGGCTGACCCATTTTTCTGGGTAATAGTCGTACGATTCTTTGTAGTTGGCGGCTAATTCTGGATTGGCTCGAATGGCGTCGTGCGCAGCGCAGGCTTTTTCAACCAAGCTGTCGCGGCTGGCACCTTGCAGCACGTAAACTTTCCATGGCTGGGTGTTGGTGCCTGATGGAGCGCGGCTGGAAACTTCCAAAATCTGCTCAAGCAACTCGCGCGGCACAGCTTGCTGGGTAAATGCGCGGGCGGACATGCGGCTGGTGATGGCGGCATCCACCGAGTTCAAATTCGTATTCATTTTCAAAGCTTCAGACATTGCGTATTTTCTCCAAGACAGTTTTTAAAGTTAAAGGCAGTGGTACCGGACGGCGCGTTTGTTGGTCAACATAGACGTGAATGAAGTGTCCTTTTGCTGCGCAGACCTCAAATTTACCACTTGCGTCAGCTGTGAATACCCCCAATTCATACCGCACGCTAGAACCACCCAAGCTGGCGATGCGAATGCCCACTTCGACTGGTTGCGGAAAGACCACTGGCGAAAAGTAATTGCAATGCGTTTCCACCACCAAACCAATTGTCGCGCCATCGTGAATATCCAAAGCGCCCTGCTCGATCAAATACGCGTTTACCGCCGTGTCAAACCAGGCATAGTAAACAACGTTGTTGACGTGACCATAGGCATCGTTGTCTGCCCAGCGGGTGTCAATGCGTCTGAAGAGGTGGTAGGCGTTGCGCGACTCAGGAGCGGGGCGTGTTACTGGATTAGATGGTGTGCTAGGCATGTGTGATTGTTTATGGGGCTGCTTACATCAAGCTTTTATATCAAGTTTTATTGTGCCAGCTTTGCCATTTGGCAGCATACGCCAAGGCGACACCGTAAGTATTCATTTGCACCTGCACGGTTTCATCAATGTTGTTGCCGTAACCACCCGCCATGCTGAATGCGAGTGGAATGCGGCGCTGCCAAGCCCAGTCAAATACCCGCCTGTCTCGTGCTTCCAAGCCGTCATAGGTGATTTTCAGCCGCCCTAGCCTATCGCCCTCATGCGGGTCAGCACCTGCTAAATAGATAATCAAACCTGGCGTAAACCGTCGCCCCAGTTCGTCCAAAGCTTGATCCAGCGCATGCAAATACGCATCGTCTTGGCAACCGTCTGGCAGTTCAATGTCTAAATCACTAGCTTCTTTGCGAAATGGAAAGTTTTTAGCTCCGTGCATCGATAGCGTGAACACGCTGTCGTCGTCTTGAAAAATACTAGCTGTGCCGTTGCCTTGGTGCACATCAAGGTCAATCACCGCAACTTGCAGCGGTTTGTGCAAATTCGCTTTGTCTCGGCTCCACTCAGCCTGCATCAGCCTCGCGGCAACGGCAGAGTCGTTGAACACGCAAAACCCACTGCCCTTGTGCGCATACGAATGGTGCGTACCGCCTGCAATATTGGCTGCCAAGCCGTGTTTAAACGCAGAACGGCACGCGTCAACCGTCGCACCTACCGACAACCGTGCACGCGCCACCATGGCCTCGCTCCACGGAAAGCCAATCTCGCGCATCGCCGCTGGGGCGATGCTGCCCGTAGTCAGTTCCCGTATGTACTCAGGCGTATGCGCCAGCGCCAGCATGCCATCGCTCGCGGGCGTTGCTGTTTTCAGTTCAATGCCCTGGTATTCAGCCACCAGCCTGTCCCGCAACATGTGGTACTTCGCCATGGGGAAACGGTGGCCTTCTGGCAACGACAAAACGAACTGACCGGTATAGTAAATATCCATAAAGTGTGATTGTGTCAGCCCTGTGGCAAACCACTCACTTATGCCTAAATTTAGGGTTTTTTAGAAACGCGTCTCTAATTTGCTGCACTGCAACATAAAACACTTGCAATAGTGCGGGATAACCCTATAATTCGTTCTATGCTGCACTGCAACATAAAAGTTTCAGAACGGCTTTAAAGCTAAAGCGAGAGAAGGCGAAGTCAAGTTTCACTTTCACATGCTTTATTTATATTTTTACTTATAGATAGGAAATTACCATGTTGACCGTAGAACAAATCGTTGCCTCAAACAAAGCTAACTTAGACACATTGTTTGGTTTGACCACCAAAGCCTTCGCTGGCGTTGAAAAAATGGTTGAGTTGAACGTAACTGCAGCTAAAGCCGCTTTGGCTGAGTCTACAGAGCACGCTAAAGCTTCTATGAGCGTGAAAGACGCACAAGAATTTTTGGCTTTGCAAGCCGGCCTGATTCAGCCTTTGGCTGAAAAATCAGCTGCTTACAGCCGTCACCTGTATGACATCGCACAAAGCGCTGGCGCAGAATTCACAAAAAACGCTGAAGCACAAGCTGCTGAAGCTCAGAAGAAATTCATGGGTTTGGTTGACACTGCTGCTAAAAACGCACCAGCTGGCTCTGAGTCTGCTGTTGCTTTGATGAAAAACGCTGTGACTGCTGCTAACAGCGCTTTGGAATCAGTGCAAAAATCTGTCAAGCAAGCAACTGAAATGGCTGAGAAGAACCTCACAGCCGCTACAGAAACAGCGATGAAGGCAACTGCATCAGCTACTGCTACAAAGAAGCGTTAATCAACGTTCTGCCTTAAGTTCAAACCTATCGGTTTGGGCTAAGACAGCAAAAAGCCACTCGGGTAACTGAGTGGCTTTTTTTTATGCCTTTTTTACTATTAATTCAATAGCTACTTAGGCAGTCAATACGCTGGCTAGAGCCATTTTTACTGACTTTTCACCGTCATAGCCGTCCGTAACTGCGGTAATATTGCCAACATCGCCGCTCTGCCCGCTTCAATCGAGCGTCGCTTAGACGCAAAATCAGCGCTGGACACGCCCGCCAACGCGGGGCGCACAGTAACGTCGGCTTCCTTCAGTTCAAAAATATTGATGGATCGGCTCATGATGGCGAAGGTTTGCAGCAGGATGTCCATCGTTCCAAGTGCAGGGTTGCTCTCTGGCGCGGCTGAAATATCGACCGCAATTACCAGCTCTGCCCCCATTTGCCGCGCGTAACGCACGGGCACGGGGGACACCAAACCGCCATCGACATATTCCCGCGTACCAATTTTGACGGGCTGAAACACGGCGGGAACTGAGCTGGAAGCGCGCACAGCCGTCGCCGTATCGCCCGTTTGGAACAAAACACCTCGGCCGCTGTGCAAATCTGTCGCGACGATGCCTAGCGGCATGGGGAAAGACTCTATGGTTTTGCCGCCGACTTGACCGCTCACGTACCGCGCCAGCGCCTCGCCACGCAGCATGCCACGGCTTAAAAAGGGCAGCGTCCAATCGGTCAATGCCGCTTCTTCCATGGTTTCGGCCACGGTTTGCAGCTGTGCCCCCGTTTTGCCACTGGCGTAAATGGCGGCAACCAGGCTGCCAGCGGACGTGCCAACCACCAAATCTGGCTTGATACCCGCCTCTTCCAGCACCTGAATCACCCCCACATGCGCAAAGCCACGCGCCGCACCGCCGCCCAAGGCGAGGCCGATTTTGGGCAGGCGTTTGGTGGTGATTGTGGGGATATTTGGCGGCGTGGAAACGGTAGAAATCGAGCTACAACCCACCAAATAAGCCGATAAAACCAACATCAACGGCAGTCTTAACCCCATAAAACCTCGGTTTTTAGACGTATCTGTCAACGCAGCGTCTGCAGCGGCGTTATAATTAAGAATGATTCGCATTTGCAATATTTTTCATTGATTGTATTTTTTCTTTTTTAGGACTGTTCATGTTTAAACGCTCACTTATTGGTTTCGCTGCAGTTTGCGGAATACTTTTGTCTGTTAACGCCGCCCAAGCCCAAAGCACAGAAAAAGTGCTCAACATCTATTCTGCACGTCATTATTCAACAGACGAGGCTTTGTACAGCACCTTTACAAAAACAACCGGCATCAAAATCAACCGTGTGGATTCTGACGATTCCGGCATTTTGAACCGCCTCAGAGCCGAGGGCGCAGCCTCTCCGGCTGACTTGATATTGTTGGTAGACGCCGCCCGCTTAGCCTCTGCAGACGCGCAAGGTTTGTTCCAACCTTTCAAATCTAAGCTGTTGGACGATGGCATTCCCGCAAACTTGCGCTCAGCCCCAACGGCAGACGGCGTGACTTGGACCGGTTTCTCCACCCGTGGCCGCGTGATTGTCTATGACAAGATCAAGGTCAAAAAAGACGATGTGGACACCTACGAAGAGTTGGCTGACGCCAAAAACAAGGGCAAAGTCTGCACCCGCTCAGGCTCGCACCCGTACAACATGAGCTTGTTCTCGACCTTGGTTGAGCACATGGGCGAAGCCAAAACCGAAGCCTTCCTCAAAGGTGTGGTCGACAACATGGCGCGCGCACCTAAAGGTGGCGACACCGACCAAATCAAAGCCGTCGCCTCTGGCGAATGCGCAATTGCCGTCACCAACACCTACTACATCGCCCGCCTGATGCGCTCTAACAACCCAGACGACAAAGCCATCATGGAAAAAGTCGGTGTGGTGTTCCCTAACCAAGCGTCATGGGGCACGCACATGAACATCGCTGGCGGCGCAGTCGCTAAATATGCCAAAAACCGCGACAACGCGATTGCCTTCATGGAATACCTCGCCAGCCCCTTCGCGCAAGACCATTTTGCCAACGGCAACAACGAATGGCCTACCGTTAAAACCGTGAAGATTGACAACGCAGCCCTCAAAGCCATGAGCGGAGGAAACTTCAAATCTGAGACGATTCCACTC
>JBEGUP010000081.1:0-7043 GCA_041178825.1 Pseudomonadota bacterium
TTCTCGGGTGGCTTCATCGCAGGGCTTCAACACCGTGTCGACGAAATGGTAGAGCACATGACGCAAGCTCGTCATTATGTGACCAAGCATCAGCTGAGCCTGTGGGTGCCTTACATTGATCTAAGTATGGCGCTAAGCCAGTTGATGTTGAAGGACTCTGAACCTAAGACTGCACAGCTACTACAGCAGGCAAGTGAGAGCATGGAAGTATTGCTGACACAGAATGGACCTTACATAACCGTGTGGGCTGTTATGTATGCTCGCGCGTGCTTGATGCATGAGCAACACGAAAGTGGTTTGAATGTTCTAAATCGTGTTCAAGCACGTGTTCAATCTGGTGAGCGCTGGGTTGAACCTGAACTCATGCGCTTGCACGCTAATTTCAGTTATTCGATGGGTTTAACGGATGCAGAAACGTATTTGCAAACGCTAAAAACTGCGCTAGCCCTGTCACACACACAAGGCTCTCATGCGTTTATTGATGAAATTTTACAAAACATAGACGCAATTGGCTGGGCCATGGCAACCACAGCTATTGAGTCTGCCTAATGAATATGAGCGTACAAGAAATTATTTCTGATTTTGAGACGAAATACACCGAAGACGTCTTGTCTCGTCTAAAAGAACAGCTGATTTGTGACCACCCTGCTGGGATGATGCCGCGCGATGCTCATCCAAAAATGCATGGACTCGTAGAGGCTGAATTTATAGTTCATAACGATTTACCCGATGTCTACAAAATTGGTGTTTTCGCGCAATCATCCACTTTTAAGACATGGGTTAGGTTTTCTAATGCCAACAGCGCCATACAAGAAGACATCAAACGCGATATTCGCGGCATTGGCATCAAGCTCACACAAGTTCCAGGTGAAAAATTAACTCACGAGACTGACTGCCTGGATGACCAAGATTTTTTATTGATCAGTACTGATACGTTTCTTTGCGATAACATCCAAACTTTTGACGGTATGGTGCAAGCGTTCCAGGGTTCTTGGCAGCAAAAAATTGGCTTCTTCCTCACCAACCCCAGCGTCGTTTGGAAGTTACTCACCTCCTTCAAAGTTTTTGCCAATCCGCTACAAATTCGCTACTTTAGCTGTACACCCTATTTACTCGGACTGAGTGCCGTTAAATATTGCTTAACACCTGTTAATCAAACCCTCGATGTCGTACCAGCAAATCCTGACCCTAATTTTTTACGTCAAGCGATGAAACAACAACTGCAGACTGCACCTGTTGAGTTTGTGTTTGGTATTCAATTGCAAACCGACCCCAAAAGCATGCCTATCGAGGACGCCAGTGTGCTTTGGAAGGAAACAGCTTCGCCCTTTTTTCCAGTAGCCACTTTGCGTATACCTAAGCAAAATTTTGATACGCAAGAGCGCAATCAACAAGGTGAAAATATGCGCTATTCACCTTGGCATTGCTTAGCCGGGCATCGCCCGTTGGGAAGTATCAATCGAGCAAGACGTCTGGTTTACCATGCAATTTCTGAATTGCGCAGACGCGTCAACGGCGTCAATTAATTGTTTAGATTGTTCAAGTCGGATCTATCAGGCCGCGTGCTATCAAACGCAATGCCGTCAAACTCGGTACGAAGAAATAGTCACCGCCACGCGTTTCTACTAACAATGGAATATTTCGCACAAACCTAGGTGGTGCATCACCTTCTGGATCCGCTTGGTGAATCACGCTATTCGGCACATGTTTTGAACGGTTACCCAAAATCACATCTTTGTCGTTAGCCTCTCTAAAATCATTGCCATAGTTCACCCACTGTTGCTGAACAAACTCATACTGTCTACCGATATCAGCATTCAGCATCATCATGATGACGCCATGGTCACCTTGATCAGTGTCCCTTTTGGCACTATCGCCATAAGGCAGGCCACGGCGCAAAATTCGACGTCTATTTGCTAGCGCACCCGGTGTGTCAAATGCACCTTCATTTCGTAAAAACTGTCCCGGACATGTTCCTGCTTTTATCTCCAATGATGCACGTGGGTTGACACGCCGCATGTGGCCACTCAATGGACAGCGAGCGCCGCTCATATCATCATCGTAAGTGAAGTTACTCAGCATTGCATCTTTTTCATCTACAGACGCTTTTGCAAAATCTGCATCCCATTGCAACTTTGATGTCGCGTCGTGTGCGTTTACGAGTGGTGCACCATTGTCGCGCCAACGTCCGACGAATTTTGCAGCCATCAGCTCAGCACCGCCAGGATAAGTTGCACCCTCTCTTGCCAGCAGTGTATCAAACGATGCTACGTTTTGATGCAATTTTCGATATACCAAATACGTGCCGTTACGCGATAACAAAATTGGCGCAGCGGCTGGTGGATACTCTTTGGCTTCGTCTAAATGACCATGCAGAAACTCGCCAGTTGCCAATGGTTGCCAAGTACCATCAGACATTTGTTTACCGCGTCCGGCTACCCGTTCTGGCGCATCTTGTATGCCTTCGAAATAAGGGTCGCCTATGCCATCCGTGTAGCCAAAGTGTTCTTTAGAGGTAGGCAAGCCATTTTCAAAAATAATATGTGCTTCTTGGTAGGGCAACAACTGCCCATTGGGACCTCGATGCCCATCAAGCAAAGTGACAGCGCCTTTACTGCCCTCAATTTGTTCCGTCACCCATTGATACTGATTTTCCAAAGCGTGCGGTGTGATTGCATTCAAGGTCAGCAATATATGAACCGCTTTGTGATTTGCATCGTCATTCCAAACCGGATCCCAATGCTCTGGGCTACTTGCACCAACATCACCTGTGATATCTTTGCGTTTTTTCATGCCCATAGAAAATTCTGTTGAAAAGCTGTTTAAGCTTTCCAAAGGCAACTCTAAAGCAGACAAACCTGCATGGTTGATGGCGATATTTAAAGTAGCCTTGGGTCGTTTTGCATCATCAGGCCCCGTACCCCAAGTCGCAGAGTTTGTGACATACGGAATCATCTCAGTTAACCAAGCGCGCCCTCCCCAACCATTGCTGACGTTCAACAGCAAATAGCGAGCTATGGGAAAACCGAAACGACCATAGGCTCGTACAACGTTGCCTTGGATGTCGCATAAATCGAGCGCTTTTGTCATATCTATTTATCTCATTCTTTTTGATTTTTTTGATTTTTTGATTTGCTCAGCCTACAGATCTACATGGGTAGATCCAGCCATCCAAGTTGGTTGCTCTACATCTCGGGGTTTGATGTGTTGCATAAACGCTGTGTAGGCCAGCCTTAATTGTGAAGCTGACAAGTCTTGCGTTTCTTGCGCAAAGCGTGAAAACTCTTGCTTCACGTACAAAGCTTTTAACTGTGCCGCCAAGGAATCATCGTTAGAACCAACAAAAAATAATGAGGTATCTAGACAGCATTTTTTGGCATACGCAACGAAGCTAACTTCATCGTTGACGTTTTCAAAACCATAACAGTATTTCCAAATAGTATTGATTTCAACATGAATGCTTTGCCACATACCATGCAAATAATCATCGACATCGCCGTGCAAATTACTTGTAAAAACCAAGTACCGCGATTGCAAGCGGTCAGTATGTGGTAAAGCTGCTAAGCGCTGCTCGTTAGATGGAATCAATCGAATATCAGACAATGCGTCCCATATACCAGCGCCTGGTAGCGACTCTGTATAAATGTCGTCTAAGACAAAAAATCTGCACAAATACGTATTGGGAACAAGCGACATGGGACTCACCGAAGCCATGTTCCAAGACTCCAACTGATCCCGTATCAAATCTGCGTAAATTCTGTTGCCCTCAACACCAGGTTTGATAGGGCACAACATAGTGAGTGCATAAGCGTTGCCTGATTTATTTCGATTCATAAGGGCCTCGCTTACGCTTCAACTTTGTTTTGACGGCGCATGCGGTCAGCAACCAGTCGCATTTGCACACTTTGCGCAGCCATGCTGACAATCGGTGTGTGATGCATCATAGACATGTCGTGCTGCAGATCCCGTAGCAATTTGTGAAAGCTTTTTTGAAAGGCATCATCTGTGGCGTGCGTGTCTAACCGTGCATCAAAGTCCATCAAGGCAAGATGCAACTTCTTAGCGCTCTTGACATCGTTTGCACTCGCCATGGGGTAGGCGTTGTAATAATGGTCTGTTTGAATTTGGTTGTAGCGAATGTAATCATGAAATGGCGTTAAAGGCACTGATTTGGGATACCGGATATTCCACTTCCAAAACATGTCTAAACCGCTGGGAATAGCGAAAGTAAATGAATCAACATACTGCTCCCAACTGCCATTGAAGTTGCTAAAAAACAGCATGTAGCTGTAGCGCAAATCTTCTTTAGGTTGATCGGCTGACAGCACAGGAAATTCATTTTTGCCAATAATCACCCATCGTGCATAGTGAATGAGTGATAACGTCAGTAAGCCATTTAATGTTTTGGGTACTTTTAAAGCAAACCAAAAAATCAGTTTGTTGACCCAAGCCGTCCACCACCGAACCGGTGTGATGACATTGATGGCGTAAGCCTTACCAGCGATATTGGACATGCAACTCCCCAGATCAAAACACAAGTCTCGCATTCTAGATCTGGTTGTGTGTAATGCATACTGGCTACAGGCAAATATACAACGAACGTGAATATTCACCCTTAACTTTAAGCAAACGACCTATTGCTATATTTTCAACAGCTTGAAAATATTTAAACGCAGCCCTCACAACAGGGTTTACTGCTACTTTCTGGCAGCGATTGCCGTATCTGAAAAATCACTGAACAAACCATCAATGCCTAATTTGTAAAACGCTTGGTATTCTGCTTTCGGGTCGCCTTTGTAGTCGGCATACAAGCGGCGCGACTCGTTGCGAAAAGTAAACGCATGCACAAACAATCCAGCCGCATGCGCATCTTTGACTACTGATGTTGCTGGCAAAGCCATGCGGTCGCTGTCGTTGATTTTGCCATCACCATTCAAATCTTTTGGCTTTCCGTCAACGCCTATCACCTGTGCTCCGCTGGCAAGGTATGGCTTCCATGGACCAATGCCGTCTGCGTAGGTTTTGATTTCTTTCAAGCCTGCTGGCGTCAACATATCGGCAAAATTACGTTTGTCTTTGCTGACCACAAAATCATACGGCTGCTCAGATGGCGCGGCCAAGGTGACTTTACCGGCGGCGTCCACATCGTCGCCATCTATCAACTGCACCAAACGGACGGGTGTGATCTTGCGCAGCTCTTTCAAATTGTTCACTTCAAACGATTGAATAATCACGGCAGAGTCTTTTTTGTTAAGCCCATACTCATTCAACATGGCTAGCAAGCGCGGCTCAATTGGCAAACCAGCTTGTAAGTGGTACGTCGGGTGCTTGGTTTCGGGGTACACACCCACGGTGCGGCCTGTACGTGCTTTTTCAGCTTTAAGCAACTCTAAGATTTCGCGAAAGGTAGGAACTTCAAATTGACTATTGAACGACTGGTCACGCTCGCCCATAGCCTGTTTAGCGCGCAGCGTTTTCAGTTCAGCCAAGGTGAAATCGGTCACAAACCAGCCGGTTTCGTCGATGCCGTCCACTTTGCGGGTGGTTTTGCGCGTTGCAAACTCGGGACGAGACTCGACGTTGGTCGTTGCCGTGATGTTTGGCTCATGTCGCGCCACCAAAACGCCGTCTTTGGTCACCACCAAATCCGGCTCAATAAAATCTGCTCCCATGTCGATGGCTTTTTTGTAAGCCGCCAAAGTGTGCTCTGGCAAATAACCACTCGCGCCGCGATGGGCGATCACCAACGGCATGGCACCGTCTAAAGTTGGGTATTTTGATACGGCTGAAGTGCCCACGCCGAAGTTCGAGCAGGCAACCAAGCCTGTTAACGTTGCGAGTGCGACGGCGCTGAATCCAAATTTGAAGTGCTTCATATCATTTTTCCTTGGTGTTTGATGTCATTTGCCAAGCGATACTCTTTCAATACTGTTACATTGTGATGACAAGCTGTTTTTTGGGGTGTAACTTAAACGGCTTTTGTGTAAGTAACTTGTACGCTGATCGACTAATTCGTTTAGTTTTTCCCAAGCACGCTTTGCCTTTAGGAGTATTTATGTCCTTTGTGCCCTTGATCCCTCTCTCAGCGCAGTCGCTCAAAACGAGCTTGGCATTGCTTTGCTTAGCTGTTGTCATGCCACTGGCCGCACAAGCGCAAGTGCAAACCCAAACTCAAAAACTAGCCACGCCTGCAGTTTCAGCATCAGTTGCGCCGATAGTGGCAGCCCCTAATGTCAGCGGTATAGGGATGGATAAAAAGCCTTTTCAACTCGGTTCACTCAAAGGCAAGGTGGTCATGCTGATGTACTGGTCTACCGACTGCGCCGTTTGCCGCGACAAAATGCCCGAGCTGCGTGAAAATGTTAGAGGATGGGCAGACAAGCCGTTCGAATTGGTCTTGGTCAGCGTAGACAAACGCATGAAAGACGTTGACAGCTACAACGCGATTATTAATGCGTCCGTTCCCACCAAACAGCGCTTCACCCAGCTTTGGGCGGGTGAGCCCAGCTACAAAGACAACCTAGGTACGGCGCAACTTCCGCGCAACCAACTGCCGGTTACTTATTTGATAGACAAAACCGGCAAACTGGTAGAGCGTAACTACGGGCGCATACCACCAGAGTTGTGGGATACTATTGCAGAATTGCTATAATTTTGATAGCTGCTTAGGCAGCAAATACGACGGCTAGAGGCTTAAATTGACACCTTAAATTCAGTATGTTTTATAACTAAATTTTACTGAAATGCCACCTCAGCAAAGCTGCGTAATTTACGGCTGTGCAATTGGTCGACGCCCTGCTCGCGCAGTAATTCGATGGCGCGTATGCCTATGCGCAAGTGCTGATCGACCCGCTCGCGGTAAAAATGGTTGGCCATGCCAGGCAACTTGATCTCACCGTGCAGCGGTTTGTCACTGACGCACAAAAGTGTGCCGTAGGGAACTCTGAATCGAAAGCCATTGGCCGCAATTGTTGCGCTTTCCATGTCCAGCGCTACGGCGCGGCTTTGGCTGAAGCGGCGCTGCGGCGTGTTGTCTGGCAGCA
>JBEGUP010000082.1:0-7026 GCA_041178825.1 Pseudomonadota bacterium
TGGCTGGAAGACCTGCTGATCGCCTTCAAGGGCAGCGTCATCACCATCACCCACGACCGCAGCTTTTTGAACCGTGTGGCAACCCGCATTGTTGATCTGGATCGGGGTAAATTATTGTCCTACCCGGGAAATTTCGAGCAGTATTTGCTCCAAAAAGAAGAACAATTGGCGCAAGAAGCCGTCATCAACGCCCGTGCTGACAAGCTTTTGGCGCAAGAAGAGGTTTGGATTCGGAAAGGCGTGGAAGCCCGCCGCACTCGCGCCACGGCGCGGATTACCCGCTTGGACGAGCTGCGCAGCAGCCGTGAAGCGCGTCGCGACGTGGTGGGCAGCGTCAAAATGGACGTGGCCTCCGCGCAAAGCAGCGGCAAGATCGTCGCCGAACTGGAAAATGTGAACAAGTCTTTCAACACTTTGGATGCGGATGGCAATATTGTCAGCACCAAAGTCATCGTCAAAAACTTCACGGGTACGATTCTGCGTGGCGACAAAATTGGGCTTTTAGGGCCGAATGGCGCGGGCAAAACCACCTTGTTGAAGCTGATTTTGGGCGATTTAGAAGCCGATAGCGGCAAAATCAAGCAAGGCACCAAGCTGGATGTGGCGTATTTTGACCAAATGCGCAACAACCTAGATTTGGATGCGACGCTGGAAGACTTCATCAGCCCCGGCAGCGAGTGGATTGAGATTGGCACCCAGCGCAAGCACGTCAAAAGCTACTTGAGCGACTTTTTGTTCAGTCCCGCCCGTGCAAACTCCCCCGTGCGCAGCCTGAGCGGTGGCGAGCGCAACCGTTTGCTGCTCGCCCGCCTCTACGCCCGCCCCGCCAACGTGCTGGTGCTGGACGAGCCGACCAACGATTTGGACATTGACACCTTAGAATTGCTGGAAGATTTGCTACAAAACTTTGAGGGCACTGTGTTTTTAGTCAGCCACGACCGCACTTTTTTAGACAATGTTGTGACCAGCACCATCGCTTACGAAGGCGACGGCGCGTGGCGCGAGTACGAGGGCGGCGTGCAGGACTGGCTGATACAAAGCAAACGTGCCAAAGAGATTGCCGACAAGAATGCTAATTTAGAGGCCAAAAAAGCACTCCAGCCACCGAATTTACTGCCTAAGCAGCTATCAAAAACAGAGCAAAAAAATGCTTCTAATGCGCCTGCTACGCACGATAACTCATCCACTTCAGCACTCAAAAACATCACCAAAACGCGAAAATTGAGCTTTAAAGAACAACGCGATTTGGATGAATTGCCTAAGAAAATTGAAGTTTTAGAGACTGAACAAGCTGGTATTCGTGCGCAATTGGCTGACGGTTCGATTTACAGCAAAGATGCGGCGCTGGCTTTGCAGCTGACGCAGCGCGATGCTGAGCTGGACGAGCTGTTGCTGGCGGCCATGGAACGTTGGGAGTCGCTGAGTTGAGCTTACATGCACAATTAGCCTCACCGGTTCACCTGTCGCACACCAAATATCGCCCCGATATTGATGGGCTGCGAGCTATTGCTGTGCTCAGTGTGGTTATTTTTCACGCCTTTCCAAACGCGTTGAAAGCGGGTTTTATCGGTGTTGACATCTTTTTTGTCATCTCCGGCTACCTCATCAGCAGCATCATTTTTGAAAACATGGACCGTGGCAGCTTCAGCTTTGCTGAGTTTTACGGCCGTCGCATCAAACGCATCTTCCCGGCGCTGATTTTGGTGTTGCTGAGTTGCCTCATTTTTGGCTGGTTTGGACTGTTAGGTGATGAATTTAAGCAACTGGGCAAGCACATGGCGGCGGGCGCAGGTTTTGTGTCAAATTTTTTCTTATGGCAAGAGGTAGGTTATTTCAATAATGCAGCGGAGACCAAGCCACTGTTGCACCTTTGGTCGCTGGCGATTGAGGAACAGTTTTACATCGTCTGGCCACTCATTGTGTGGTTGACTTGGAAGCGTAAGTGGTTGTTTTTAAGCATTTTTATCAGCCTAGGGGTGGCTTCTTTTGCTTACAACGTGTATCTTGTTCGCATAGACCCCACCGCCACGTTTTACTCACCTGCGACTCGCGTTTGGGAGCTACTTGTTGGTGTTTTGCTGGCCTACTTTAGCACGCAATCTAAGCAAAACGCTTCCAAAGCAGAGATTTGGCAACCTACGCAAGCTGTGCGTCAAATAGCTTCAACTTTAGGCATGCTTTTGCTCGCGGCAGGCTTGTACAAAATCGACAAAGGTCGTCACTTTCCAGGTACGTGGGCTTTATTTCCTGTTTTAGGCTCTTTTTTGCTGATTTTTGCTGGCCCTATGGCGTGGTTTAACCGTTTTGTGTTGTCCAACCGATTGCTGGTTTGGATCGGACTTATCAGCTTCCCACTGTACTTGTGGCATTGGCCAATTTTGTCGTTCATACGGATTATCGAAAGCGAAGCGCCTGCGCCATTCTTTCGAAATATCGCATTGATACTAAGTATTTTGCTGGCATGGATGACTTATTACTTTGTTGAAAAGCCCATTCGACCGAGCGGTGCTCATGTTAAAAACAGTCTTAAAACGGCAGTTTTAGCGGCTTTGGTAGCAGTTTTAGGCGTAGTTGGCTGGCTTGTTTACCAAAATAATGGCATTCCGAGCCGCCAAGCAGCGCAAGTTGATGGCGTGAATGTGTGGGATAACTATGCTTTTGCAGGAACTTGTAAACTGGTAACACAAGCCCCCGAACAAGACGACTGGTGCAACATGGGTAACGCGCCCGATAAATCGCCAACGACCTTACTGATTGGCGACAGTGTAGGCAATAACTTTGCGCCTATGCTGAACGACTTTGCAGCGGCTAACTCAGACTCAAGTTTTGTTTTCCGCCAAATGGGGCGGGGCTTATGCCATGGCTTGCCTGAGATTGGCTACGACAACTGCAAGGCCATGTTAGCTGCCACCGACGCTTATATTGCCAAAACCCCCAGCATCCACACCATCATCATGGCGGCCAACTGGCCTCTGTATTACGATGGGTTTGACTCAGGGCCATCATCCAAGGTGACAAGTGCGCAATTCAAAACCGCTTTTGAAGCACGCGTGACGCACTACCAGGGCTTGGGCAAACGCGTGATCATCTTTTTTGCGACACCCGCAGGCGTGAGCCCCCGCGCTTGTGTGGTTAGACCCATACGTTTACCCGAAAGAACCGGTGACAAAAATAATTGCGTGATGGCAAGACATGATGCCGTGACCAACGACGGAAACTATCGCCAATATTTTGCAGAGATATTGACTCAAAAAGGTATTTCCACGTTTGACCCTTTCAAATACATGTGCAACGACAAAACCTGCAAAGTCACCGACGGTAAGCGCATTTATTACCTTGACCATGAGCATTTCAGTATTTATGGCGGGCAGTTTTTGGCTAAAGTAGCGGGAGAAGAATTGAAGCAATTGCTCAGCCCACCGCCACGTGATCCTAAATAGAATACATGCAAGATGATATTTTCTCGCCTACTTCCTCGTTTTGATTACAAAAACCTCACCACTCATCAAACGGTGGAGGCGATTTACCAATTACTTCTTAACCGCTCAGTTGACCCAGCTGGCAACGCCACTTGGACGCGCGTGATTGAGGCTGGCGAGTATTCGCGCCTCAAACAGCTCAACTTCATCGTCCTTTCAGATGAGTTTTTGGTGAGTTTTGATAGCATCAGTCGCCCTGAACGCCTGCGTCGCACATTGTCTATGCTGAGTCTGCTCAAGCTGGAAAGTGTGACAGCCATGCAACAAAGTGAGATGATTTATCGCTTTATTTTGAACCGCAAAATTGATGATTTGGGGATTCAAAGCTGTGTAGATCGCATCGCTAAGGGCAAACTCTCAGCGCTGGGCTTGATTGCACGCCTGATGAAGTCAGCCGAATTTAAGCAGCCTTATCTAAAACGCACGCCTACACAGCAGCTTCATGGCGCGCGCATGGCTTGGGCAGCCCAACTGCCTGCAGCCAAACGTGTGCTAGACATTGGTGGCAGTAGCCCAACGGTACCGGAAGGGGCTTTGATAGAGCTTGGCTTTACTCACAAGCCTGAAAAATTGATTATTTTTGACAAGCCACCTAATGAGCAGTTTTGGGGAACACCCAATTACTCCCAAGCCAACACCCGCAGCTTCCCGTGGGGGCAAGTGCAATACATACACGGCTATGCGGAAGACATCTTGCAAAACGATGAGCTCCGCGATCAGCAGTTTGACATGATTTATATGGGGCAAGTTGTTGAGCATATTTTCGAAGACAAACTGCCCAATGTATTGCTGTGGATCAAAAACCACCTAGCGCCAGAGGGTCGATTTTGCTTTGACACACCAAACCGCTTGATTACCCGTTTTGAAACAGGTGAAGACCGCTACATCGACCCGGACCACAAACGCGAATACACACCAGATGCTTTTGAGAGCTTACTCAAAGACGCAGGTTTTGAAATCATCCAACTGTGGGGAATCTTAGAGATGCCCAATGTCGTAGCCAACCAGCACCTGACCGTACGCGACTATTATGACGGCTTACAACTGGCAGACAACCCAACGAATGGCTACTGTTTTGCAATGATGTGCCAAGCGTCAAAGTAATAGAGTTCGTCTCGGAGTGTTTTACTTCTAGGGCTGCTTTGTGGAGCAAGATGCATAAACATCTAGCTCCGGTTTATAGACTGCTGTCTTGATATCCAGCAAACCCAATACGGAATGAAAATAATTGTCATGGGATAGTCGGCTATCCTTTTTCGCCGCTAAACACGCTGAATTTATACCATTTCTCTGCAGAATATCGTTAGACAGCCAATTGATCCAAGGCACTTTTTTCTGAACATCAGGCGCAATCGCATAGGGCAAACCATGAAGATAAACATTATTTTCGCCCAACGACTCACCATGGTCAGCGACATACACCATTGCGGTTTGAACATGCGGTTCTTTGTCTTTTAGGAATTTCACCACTGAGTTTAGAAAATAATCTGTATATAAGATGGTATTGTCGTACGCATTAGTGACTTGCGCTCGGGTGCAGTCTTGCAAAACGTTGGTACTGCATTCTGGTTTAAATTTTTTAATAGATTCAGGCGCACGCTTGTAATACGCGGGACCGTGGCTGCCCATTTGGTGCATGATCACGACAATGCCTTTATCTAACTTTTCATGCGGAAACTCATTAAACCGCTCCTCAAGCTTATTCAGCATGATTTCATCAAAACACTCGCCAGTGCTACAAAAGGCGGGATCAGTCAATTTTGCTGTAGAAGCTCTGTAGATACGGTCACATATGCCTTTGCAGCCAGACTGATTCTCTAACCAAATCACTGCCATGCCTGCGCGCTGCAGCACATCGACTAGATTTTCTAAATTTTCTTGGCTGTCCTGGTAAGCCAGTCTATCCAAATGCGAAAACATACAAGGCAGCGCTGTTGCTGTACTGGTACCACAAGCCCAAACATTGTTAAAACTGGTCAATGAGCCAGTACTGTCGGTATTTTTTTTCAGTTGACTCAAACTAGGCGTCGTTTCTTTTTCGTACCCATTAATGCCGAAATTTCCGCTACGTGCCGTCTCACCTACAACAAGAACAAGTAATGGTGATTTTGGTTGGGACTTGTTATACGAAGGCCCAAGTTGGACATCAAGACCTATAGGTAAAACCGCTGCTGGACCATTTTGGATTGGTTCCATCAACAACACATCTCCCAAGGCGTAAAAAGAATTGAGTGGATTAATTAGAAACCGAAGTTGTATATTATTTCGCATCGTGGATGCAAAGTCTTGGTAATTCGGAAGTACGGCTAAAAATGCCAAGGCCACACCACTCACAAATAACATTGCGTTATGCCTAATATGGCGCAGAACGGGTAACCGTTTAATCTGGATTCGCCAAAGTAGCCCAATAGGAAACAACGCAAAAACAAGCAAGGCAAATATCATCTTCCAACTGATTAAGTCACGCGACTCTCGCAAATCAGTTTGAAGCACATTGACGATCATTGAGTTGTCAATAACCACGCCATAGGTATGCATGAAGTACCCACTCATAGCAGCAGTGATTAAAAACATTGCGATAACTGGCTTTAAAGTCCAACGCCAGCATAACAAGCTCAATGCGATACAAATCAAAGCAAAAATTAGTATCGCAAAAGACAAACCAAACCAAAGAGCCCGCAAATCGTTCATCTCTGGTAATCGAATAAGTTCTTTCCAAAGCGTCAAATTTCCCAAAGTGGCCATCCAAATACTAGCAAGGAGAATCGCCCAACCAGGATGTATGCCAGAGGTGTCGCTAGCTTCAAAAGCTCTATTAGCAAATTTTGCAGCTTGTCGAGGCAATGATTTTGGGATGCTTGGGATTTTCAAAAACATGGTGTTATTGTCTCCTATCCCCAAAGTCCGTATTGATTGGGAGTTCAACTTGTCTTTGCGCAAGTCATAAACTTTCAAATGATAAAATTCACTGCTCAAGCTGTAGAAATTAAGCTTAACTTTATTCTTCGCCTGTGTTCAATTTTACGATTGCTCTCTTGAATCCATTTTCCGCCCCCTCCACCATGGTGCACCCCAGTTACCGACCTGACATTGATGGGCTTCGTGCCATAGCGGTTTTACTGGTTGTTATTCATCACGCTTTTCCAGCATCTTTGCAGGGTGGATTTATTGGTGTGGATCTGTTTTTCGTGATTTCTGGCTATTTAATTAGCACGATCATTTTTCAAAATCTGCAAAACAACACATTTAGCTTTCTCGATTTTTACAAGCGACGTATAAAGCGCATTTTTCCAGCTTTGATTTTGGTATTGTTAGCCAGTTTTGTTTATGGTTGGTTTACGCTCCTACCTTCCGATTACAAACAATTAGGCAAACATATGGCTGCAGGTGCTGCCTTTGTATCAAATTTTGCTTTCTGGAACGAGTCGGGCTACTTTGATGGTGGCTCTAAACTTAAACCGCTGCTACACCTGTGGTCACTCGGCGTTGAAGAGCAATACTATATTTTTTGGCCATTGATAGTTTTGTTCGCGTGGAAACGTAAGCT
>JBEGUP010000083.1:0-7024 GCA_041178825.1 Pseudomonadota bacterium
GCAAGCTGCGCATGAAAACATGGCCTTTGGCGCGAAAAGTACGGAGTTTATGGCGCCGCCGAACTTTGCGTTCAAGCTGATGCGGGAGGCGACGTTGAAGCTGGCGCTGGCGGACGGACTAGTGCGGTCGCTCATCAACCCGCGACAATCAACGCCGATTCATTACGTTGGCTCGGCCTTGAACGTGGCGGATACTGACGTTTGGACCAACGATTTAACTGCATCGGGCATGCCGATGCCAGAGGTTTTACTGGACGACGGTAGCCATTTGTCGCAGCAATTTGGCAAAAACTTTGTCTGCATCGTCTTGGGATTGGCTTTAGAGCAGTCAAAACAGATCAATTTAGAGCAAAACAGCATCAAAAATTATAGCTGCTTAGGCAACAAATACGCCGGCTACAGCCAGTTTGGACTATCAAATCTGAGCGAATCAGCCCTTATACTGGTACGACCCGATGGCTATGTGATGGGGCGCTGGAAAGGCGCTGATATTGCGCCGTTATTAGCGGCTATGAAGCAAGCGGGAGTGACTTTATGACGCAACAGATTCTACAAACGATGTCTGCCCAAGATTTAGATCAAACTTACACCGCCCTGTGCAGCGCACTCGCCAGCGTGGGCGAGGCGCAAGCCCAATCGTTTTTAGCGATGCTCAGCCTCTCCCTCATCGCACACAGCCCAAGCGCAGAGCAGGTGCTGGCGTTAATTGAGCTGGCGCAGAAACAATGCGTAAATCCAAAATCCTAAACCACCCAAGCACCATCCCGAAAAACCACCTGCTCGTCTAACACGACCTGCTCAGTAACAGCAAAAACATCGATGTGATAGGTGCCGTCGCCACGTTTGAAGTTGGGTTTGCCGTAGACACCGTGTTTTGCACCTAGCGACAGGTGCACACCGCACATGCGCTCGTAGCTGCCAATGTCGCTGACGGTGCGGGTTTGGGTAAACGCGCGGTTCAGACCAAAACCAAATTCTCGTAGCCAGACTACTTGCTCGTCAGCGCGGATATTGGCCAGCACGGTGTCAAATTCTGGTGTGCTGTCTTCAGTGTCTACGACTTGGCCTTGGTCAACAATCAAGGTGATGGGTTTGGCGGGGCGATTGACTTTGAATGTGGTGTCGCCAAAGGCATGGATGCGCACGCGGCCACGCACGGACTCTAAATCTTTTGCCTCGGTAAACACTTCACCAATCGGGAACTGCCCGCCTACATTGGGCATGTCGCTGTAGTCACCTACATTGAGTTTGGCTGATTCAAACGACGAGCCAAAAACCAGCTTTGCATCGGGGAACTCCGCACCACCGCTGTCCAGCCAACCGCTTTTAGCGTTGTCGATAACGGTTTTTAGCCCATGACCTGTGCCCCGAAAATACGCCGCGTCGTAAGCCAGAGCGTCAATGTAGTAGCCCACCTCAGCACCTTGCATACGTGTCAAATGAACATGCTCAATCACTTTAAGCCCGCGTTTGAACAGCTCAACACGGATGCGAAAAGCCTCTAGTCTGAAGTTGGTTGATTGGACCAAAACGACTAGATCAGACGCTCTCAAAGCCGCAAAGATGCCCAACACAGCTTCTGGCGTGTGGCTCGCAAAGTCGATAAATTGTGCATCGGGCAGGCAGTGACGGTAGGCATTGGTCAGGATGCAGGCAAGCTCACAGTGGGTGTCAAACACCACGACAGCCTTGTGTTGAGGACTGTGAAGAAAGACTTGGGTCAATAAGTCGTTGATGTTTTTTACTGCTGTCGCCTTCATATTCTTACTTAGCTGGCGCTGTCGCCTGTGCCAAACGCACGGCCTCATCCACAAAACTATAAACCTCAAGCGGAATACGTCCATTTGGGCCAAGCAAGGCTTTGTTACGGTATTGCCCCACTCGCACCACCACGAGCTGCAGCGACGGCACCACAATCACGTACTGGCCTTGGTGTCCTTGCAAGGAGTAAAACGGGTGCTTGTAGGTCCAATCCATCCACAGCGAATGACCATAGTAAGGCTTCAAATCAGGTTTGCGCATGCGCTCTACAAAGGCTTTGTCCAACAACTGTTTACCGCCCCACTGCCCATCTTGAAGAAGCAACTGACCTAATTTCGCGTAGTCTCTGGTAGTGGCAAAAATGCAGCAATAAGTGCGCTCCATGCCGCCATCTTCGCCAGCTCTGTCTAGGGTGTAAATGGCGTCTTGCTCCATGCCCAGCGGTTGCCACAGAGATTGCGATAAATGCTCGCTAATGTTTGATGGTTGATTAGATTGAGGATTCTTTTTCTGAATCGCACGCTTCAATATCACGCCTAATACTTGTGTTGAACCACTGCTGTATTCGAATTCTGTGTTTGGTTCACGCTCAAAATTTTGGTTCAACACCAATTTTTCAGCGTCTTTACCAAAATAAAGATCCGTCGTAACGTTGAAGGGCAGTTTGTAATTTTCAGTCCAGTCATGCCCTGCTTTCATGGCTGAGATTTGTGAAATTGTCGCCTTGGAAGCTCTAGCATTACCCACATATTCCGGCAAAAATTGAGTGATGGGCGCATCAAAACTAGGAATCAAGCCTTGCTGCACTGCCAAGCCTATTTGCATGGTGGTGACAGTTTTAGCCATAGAAAACGAGTTGGTTTTGGAGTTTTCGGTATACGGTGCAAAATAAGTTTCGTGCAACAGCTTGCCATTTTTGGCAACTACAAATGCTGCAGATTTGTATTGTTGCAGGTAGCTTAGCGTGGCTGTATTTAAGGGCTCTTTGTTAAACACGGCGTCTTTTTCCCATGCAAGGGGCTGTGTTGTCGCGATTTTGCGCTGTGCGAAGTTACCTGCATCGTCAATATGTGCGGTGGAATGCCCTTGCAGATAAGTGGCAGACAGCGCTTTCCAGAAATAGCCATGCCCTGTGAGCTGAATGACCAATGCCACTAAAACGAGCAATCCAAGCAATCCCCATGCAAAGCGTTTGATAAATTTTTTAACCATGATGATTTTTTGTCCTGCTTTTTAACTTTATTTGTTTACTTTACTCAAAGCATTTTGCGTGATTTGCGTCAGGCTACCACGGGTGGATATTACCTCTGGGTTCAGAGTCACCTCGATCAGCGTGCCTTGCGGACGCGCCAACGCCGCCAGCAGCTCGACCTCAAACTCGTGCGTGTGGGTGATGCGCACACCCACGTAGCCGTACGCGCGCGCCAGACCCACAAAGTCGGGATTACTAAGCTGGGTGCCGCTGACATTTTGCGGATATTCGCGCTCTTGGTGCATGCGTATCGTGCCAAACATGCCGTTGTTGAGCAGCAAGACTATGCTTTTTGCGCCTACTTGTGCGGCAGTGGCCAGCTCCTGCCCGTTCATCATGAAATCACCATCACCTGCGATGGTGAAGGCGACGCGTTTGCCGACAATAGCTGCAGAAATCCCAGCCGGCACGCCGTAGCCCATAGCACCATTGGTGGGCGCGAGCTGGGTTTTGAAGCCTTTGGCCAGGCCGTGGTACTTGAAAAAGCGGTGCAACCAGCTGGCAAAATTACCTGCGCCGTTGGTCAGCACAGCATCTGCGGGCAGGTGTTTTTGCAGGGTGGCGATGATGGCTGGCATGTCGATGGTGCCGGGGAGTTTCAGCCCACCGTTGGCGGGGTCGATGTTGGCCAAATAATCGTCATTGGCTTCTTTCGCCCACGCATGCCACGGCAAGCTCGGTGGTGCGGACAGCACTTCCAGTGACCTAGCTGCAGCGCTCATGCTGGCATGGATGGATAAATCTGCCTGATAAACACGTCCCAACTCTTCAGCACTGGCGTGGATGTGCACCAGTTTTTGCTCAGATTTGGGGGCTTGCAGCAAGGTGTATCCGCCCGTGGTCATCTCACCCAAACGCGGGCCGATGACGATGATCAAATCGCTTTGTTTGATGCGCGCAGCCAGTTTGGGGTTAATGCCAATACCGACATCGCCGGCGTAAAGCGGGTGGAAATTGTCAAACGTGTCCTGAAAGCGAAAGGCGTTGCCAACCGGTAACGACCAGTTTTCAGCAAAGCGCTGCAGGGCTTGCGCGGCCTGCACCGTCCAGCCGCCACCGCCGACGATGACAAAGGGGCGCTCGGCTTGCAGCAACATTTCGCGCAGGGTGCGCAGGCTGCCTGGGTCGCTCCAGGCCTCGACCGGTGTGACTTTGGGCAAAGGCTGTGCATCTACCATCTGGGTCAGCATATCTTCGGGTAAGACCACCACCACGGGGCCGGGGCGGCCATTCATGGCAGCGGCAAAGGCGCGGGCGACGTATTCGGGGATGCGATTGGCATCATCAATGCGCTCAACCCGCTTTGCCATACCGCCTGTGGAGGGGCCAAAAAAGCTGAGGTAATTGACTTCCTGAAAGGCCTCGCGGTCGCGGGTGTCGCTGGCGACATCGCCGACAAACAGCACCATGGGGGTGGAATCCTGGAAAGCCGTATGCACACCAATCGATGCATTGGTCGCCCCCGGCCCGCGCGTCACGAAGCAAACGCCAGGGCGACCGGTCAATTTGCCAGCGGCTTCAGCCATGAATGCCGCGCCACCCTCTTGCCGGTTGATCACAAATTGGATCTTGTCAGGATAGGCATGAAAGCCGTCCAATACCGCTAAGAAACTTTCTCCCGGCACACCAAAGGCATGTGTCACCCCTTGGGCGACCAGACATTCGACCAACAAATGGCCAGCTAGTTGTTTTGTCATAGTTTGTTTGACTGTTGTTCTACACTTCTGGCAAAGCCGATGCTAAGCAGCAACACGAAAGCTACGGCATAAAGGCACGCGCTGTAAAGTTGCCTGTCCATCAAAGCGCCAAAAATCAAGGGGGCGACCGCAAAGCCCACATCAAAACCCGAGTAAACCGTGCCATACATGCGACCAGATGCGCCTTTTGGTGTTGCATTTTTAACCATCATGTCACGACTGGGGTTGCCAATACCTACTACAAAACCTGTAGCAGCTAAGGCAATCATTGTGCCGGCCGCACCCAAAATACCGGTTGCACAAAGGGTTAGTAATATGGCGCCGACAAAATAACAAATCATGATGGCTTTGTCGCTGCTCATGCCACGTTTGGATTGGTTAGATGCAATAAACCCGCCGACCAATATGCCGAATGCGCCGCACAACAAATAAGCCGTCAAAGTCATCGTCGCCATTTCAAAGCTGATGTTATGCATGGCTTTGAGAATGGGTACAGAGAAGCTTTGCACCATTGCCAATGTTACCGTTGAAAGTGCGAAAAACCCAAAGCACCACCACACGACTGGGAGCTTCAAAAACGCAAAATCACTTTCTTTTTTGATGACTGTAGCTTCAGGACGAATAACAGGCACATGCAAGTTATCCCGGTTCAGCCACAAAATGAGCAAAACCACGGCATACAACAGTGCTGATACAAAATAAGCGTTTCGCCAACCCACCAACGCCGTCATACCTGCATAAAACATGGGTGCTAGCGCCCACCCCAAACTACCTGAAATGCCGTGCGTGCTAAATGCGTGCCCCAAACGCGCTGGCGACACGCGGTTGTTCATAATTGTGAAATCGCAAGGATGAAACGGAGAATTGCCCAAGCCCGCCAAGGCTGCCGCAACAATCAACCAGCTGTAGCCTCGAGCGTACGCTGCCACTATAGCGGCCAAGATAAACACACCAATGGAAGAAAACAACACGGGCCGTGCACCTACCCGGTCTACCCAAAAGCCCGACAAAGCTTGACCGATTCCAGAAACGACGAAAAATACGGTTACCAAAAACCCGAGCTGCGAGAAACTCAAGGCAAATTCTTTTTGAAAGATGGGAAACAGAGGCACCAGCAGCATGTGCGAGAAATGCGAGATGGCATGCGCCATGCTCACCAAGCCAATGATTTTGGCGTCTTGCGCGAGCGGAATGGAGGGCGGAACAGGCTTGAAATCAACCGTGGCAGATAAAGTATCAGTACTCATGCCACGATGATAACAAGCCTGTCTAAACTACGCAGTCACCTAAATGCGCAGATGTTTACTTGAAAACGAACTGCCCAGGTGCATGAATCGGGTCTACACTGACTGCAATACTGCTCTTTGGCAAGAATTTTCCCTCCAAAATCAGCTTAGACAGCGGGTTTTCAATGCGTTGTTGAATCGCCCGTTTCAACGGACGCGCACCGAACACAGGGTCGAAACCAACTTTCGCCAATTCTGCTAAAGCAGCAGTAGACACTTCCAAAGTCAACTCCATCTTATTCAGGCGCGCTTGCAAGATTTTGAGCTGAATCGCCGCGATTGATTGAATTTCTTTAACGCCCAAGGCATGGAACACAACCGTTTCGTCGATGCGGTTCAAAAACTCGGGGCGGAAATGATCTTTCAATTCGTCCCACACTGCGTCTTTGACATCATCATAAGGTTTGCCAACCATGGCTTGGATTTTGTGCGAACCGATATTGCTGGTCATCACGATCACGGCGTTTTTGAAATCCACAGTACGCCCCTGCCCGTCCGTCAAACGGCCATCGTCCAACACTTGCAAAAGCACGTTGAACACATCAGGATGCGCTTTTTCAACCTCATCCAGCAAAATCACGCTGTACGGCTTGCGGCGCACGGCTTCGGTCAGATAACCGCCCTCTTCATAGCCCACATAGCCAGGTGGCGCACCAATCAAGCGTGCAACGCTATGCTTTTCCATGAACTCACTCATGTCGATGCGGATCAAATGCTCTTCTGAATCAAACATAAACCCAGCCAGCGCCTTGCACAGCTCGGTTTTACCCACACCGGTGGGGCCAAGGAACAAGAACGAGCCGGTTGGGCGATTTGGGTCAGACAAACCGGCACGAGAACGGCGAATTGCATTCGCCACTGCTGTGATGGCTTCTTCGATCGCCAGCGCCACATGAGTCCAATTGGTACCACTTTAGCAGAAAGCGATATATGGTCCATTTACGAGTAGCCCGCAATTACGCGAAGCGCTCAAAATAATCCGTAAACTTTTTCCATATATCGAGGAGAGGAGAGGGGCGAAAGGAAGG
>JBEGUP010000084.1:0-6955 GCA_041178825.1 Pseudomonadota bacterium
TTCCAAGGGATACCGTGGCCACGGTCCATCTCCAAAATCCATTCAGCCGCGTTGTCCAAGAAGTAACGGTCATGGGTGATGGCGACGACAGTGCCTGAGTAGCGTTGCAAAAATTGCTCCAGCCAATCGACGGATTCAGCGTCCAAATGGTTGGTTGGCTCGTCGAGCAACAACATTTCTGGCTTAGACAGCAACAAGCTGCACAGCGCCACACGGCGCTTTTCACCACCAGACAGCACGCCGATTTTGGCATCCCAAGGTGGCAAACGCAGCGCGTCTGCTGCAATCTCAAGTTGGTGCTCACTATCCGTTCCAGCCGTGGCGATGATGGCTTCTAGCTGCGCTTGCTCTGCAGCCAGCGCGTCAAAATCAGCGTCTTCTTCGCCGTAAGCGATATAGACTTCTTCTAAACGCGCTTTGGCAGCAAATACCTTGCCCATGCCAGCTTCCACGCTTTCACGAACGGTGTGTTCGTTGTTGAGCTGCGGCTCTTGCGGCAGGTAGCCGATTTGCAAACCTGGCATTGGGGTGGCTTCGCCTTCGATGTCTTTGTCCAAACCGGCCATGATTTTGAGCAGTGTGGATTTACCCGAACCGTTGGTACCCAAAACGCCGATTTTGGCACCCGGGAAAAAGCTAAGCGACACGTCTTTGATAATTTGACGCTTGGGCGGCACGATTTTGCCGACCTTGTTCATGGTGTATACGTATTGAGCCATTTTTAATTCTGTAGTTGCCTTGATGAGGACTTAGCCTAGATATAGGCTTAAATTAACGAAAAGAAGCGCCCTTAGAACTCTAAATCCTAGGCGCTAATCCTCTATTATCGCAGCTATCTGCGCTTAAACTGCCAAATTTGACTGGAATCAAGTCCTTACAAACAACGTCACCAGCGACTGGTCGCCCACTTGACGGCTCCAGTGGCCGTGGATGGCGGGGTCAAAAGTTGCACCAACGGGCACGGTGTCGTCCGAATAAAACGATTCTCCAGCCTTAAAAACGCGCGAACTGCCGTCTTGCAGCAAAATTTCCATCACACCACTCAAAATGAACACCCACTGCGGCGTGGTGGTGCAATGGAACGTGCTGCGAAAGCCCACAGGACTCTGGCGCACCTGAAAACCGCCGGATGGCTGAAGTTTTGACAGCATGGCTTGCGGGTTGCCTTCGGGCAAGGGCAAGGGTTCTTCGCGGAATTTGGCGCGGCCATCGGTGTCGGTGAAAAGAATGATTTGATTGAATATCATTAAATTAATACTTAGTTAATTAATTGCTACAGCCATTGTATTTATTGCCTAAACAGCTATGAAATAAATATCAGAAAGCTAACTCTTTATCAAAAGCGATTTGCACTTTCATGGATTTGCTTTTATCGCAAGCCAGCTTGAAAGCATCTTCGGATTGGTCGAAAGCGATGATGTCAGAAATAACGGGGTTTCCGTCAATCAAGCCTTGGTTCAAAAAGGCGACGGCTACAGCGAACTCCGAGTGGAAGCGGAACGTGCCGCGCAGCTCAATTTCTTTGGCAACCAGTATGTTCAGAGGGATCTGAGCGTCGCCACCCAAGCCGATGCTGACAATCACGCCGCGCGGCATGACAACGGCTAAGCCAGCGCGCAAGGCTTTGTCGCTACCAGAGGCTTCAAACATCACGTCAAATGTGCCTTTGTCGTTTGAGTATTTATCCAATCCTTCGGGCTCTTTCACGAGGTTAACCACCTCGTTTGCACCCATTTTCAAGGCGCAGGCCAGCGGTAAGTCTGCCAAATCTGCCGCCACAATGTGTGCTGCACCTGCTCGACGTAGCGCGGCGATCAGCAACGCACCAATCGGCCCACAGCCGGTAACCAGCACCCGCTTGCCAAACACCGACCCAGCACGGGTGATGGCGTGCAGGCCGACCGACAAGGGCTCCGCTAATGCCGCTTGTGACAGTGGCAAACTGTCTGCAACGGCATGCGCTTGGCTGGCATCGATGATGAGCGATTCACGGAATGCGCCTTGAATGTGCGGAAAAGGCATGGCGCTGCCGTAAAAACGCATGTTCAGGCAGTGGTTGTGCTGTCCTTTTTGGCAATATTGGCAAGTACCGCAAGGGCGTGAAGGCGAAATAGCGATGCGTTGACCCAATTTAAAACCAGTCACACCAGAGCCAATTTCGTCAATTCGCCCTGAAACCTCGTGCCCCAGCGCCATCGGCTCTTTCAAGCGCACCGCACCAAAGCCGCCGTGTTGAAAATAATGTAAATCTGAACCACAGATACCGCCAAAAGCAACGCGAATACGTAGCTGCTGTGCACCTAGGACTTCAGGCTGTTGTTCTTCAAGGCGTAAATCTTTGGGGGCGTGGCAAACGAGGGCGCGCATGGCGGTTCTCCAATAAAAAGTCCGATTACAAAGTAGCAGTGACGCCACCGTCGACATACAAGATATGCCCATTGACAAAGCTTGATGCATCGCTGGCTAAAAACACCGCCGCACCCGTCAACTCTTCCACATCGCCCCAGCGTCTTGTGGGGGTGCGCTTGATGAGCCAGTCGCTGAATTGCGGGTCATTCAGCAATTTTTCGTTCAACTCAGTTTTGAAATACCCAGGTCCAATGCCGTTCACGTTCAGGCCGTGCGGTCCCCAATCAATCGCCATGCCTTTGGTTAGCATTTTGACGCCACCTTTACTCGCCATATAGGGCGCTATATTCGGGCGACCCATCTCGCTTTGAACGGAGCAGATGTTGATGATTTTGCCGCGTTTACGCGGAATCATGGCTTTGGCAACGGCTTGACCGACGAGGAAAACACTATCCAAATTGGTGCGCATCAGCTCATGCCAGTCGCTCGCTTTGAAATCTTCTAACGGCGCACGGCGTTGCATGCCGGCGTTGTTGATCAAAACGTCAATCGCACCAATGTTGGCTTCGATGTCTTGCACAGCTGATTGCACTTCTTCCTCAAGTGTTACATCGAAGCAGCGCGTATGAACTGCAAAACCTTCGCTGCGAAGCTGACCAGCTGCTGCAAGCAGTTTTTCTTCGTTTCTCGCATTGAGCACAACCGTAGCACCAGCTTGCGCCAAGCCTCTGGCAAGTCCAAATCCAATACCAGCTGACGAACCCGTGATAAGGGCTAGGCGACCGTCTAAATTAAATTGATTCTTCATCGTTCAAATGTATAAAAAACTGCTCACAGGCTAACTACACACAGCAAGCAAACGCTGCTAAAAATTTAATCTAAACGTTTGCCCGTCTGTGCTTCAAAAATATGTGCCTTGTTGGCATTAATATGCAGTTGCACAATGTCATCAGGCTTGGCGTCAGTGCGCCCGTGCATCACTGTGACAATGCGAGTGCCGCCCACTTCTAGGAGTAATTCAGTTTCAGCGCCAGTTGGCTCCACAACAATCACCTTGGCTGGAATTCCCTGACCAGATTCCATGATGCTGATATCGCCTGGACGAATGCCATAGCTGACTGCTTGTCCATCCGTTCCCTGTGTAACGCGCTCTACAGGCCAGTTCACACCTAATGCGTCAACGACAGGTTTATCTCCCTTTTTATCGTCATATATACGAAGTTTTCCTTCAAACACATTCATGGACGGTGAGCCAATAAATTGCGCCACGAACAAGTTACCAGGGCGATCAAACAACTCTAGCGGCGTACCAATTTGCTCAATGATGCCATCGTGCATCACCACGATGCGGTCAGCCAAGGTCATGGCTTCAATTTGGTCGTGAGTAACGTACACAGTGGTTGTTTTGAGACGCTGGTGTAGCGCTTTGATTTCAGCCCGCATGGATACGCGTAATTTTGCGTCCAAGTTTGACAACGGCTCATCAAACAAGAAAACCTTAGGATCACGTACGATGGCTCGTCCCATCGCAACACGCTGGCGCTGACCACCAGAGAGTTCACGTGGAAAGCGATCCAACAGTACATCAAGATTCAAAATTTTTGCAGCTTTACTGACACGTTCGTCTGTAACGGCTTGATCAGCTTTTCTCAACTTCAAACTAAAAGCCATGTTGTCACGCACCGTCATATGCGGATACAAGGCATAGCTTTGGAACACCATAGCGATGTCGCGGTCTTTGGATTCAAGATCGTTGACCACTTTGTCATCAACAGCAATGTCGCCACCGCTGATTTCTTCTAAGCCAGCCAACATGCGCAGCAGCGTAGATTTACCGCAACCAGATGGACCAACCAGGACAACAAATTCGCCGTCTTGAATGTCAAAACTAATGCCGTGAATGATTTTGGTTTTACCGAAAGATTTTTCAATATTTCTAAAAGATACGGATGCCATAATTTATCTCTAATGGGTTTTTAATTTAAATAATCTGGAAATCAGTGTTTGAGGTAAGGCGTTAGCTCTTTACCGCGCCAGCTGTTAAACCTGAAACCATATAACGTTTAAAGGTGTAATAAATAGCTGCAGGTGGCAGTGCATAAAACAAGCCAGTCGCCATCAATAGCTCCCACGGCGAGTCATCCGCACCCAAGAAGTTGCCAAGAGCAACGCCCAAAGTCAGCGTGTCTTCTTTTGAGAGCAACAAGAATGCGTATAAATATTCATTCCAAGCCAAGAGTAATGAGTAAGTACCCACAGCCACCAACGAGGGCACCATCAATGGCAGGTAGACCAAGCGGAATAGTTGCATGGCAGTTGCGCCATCCATTTTGGCGGCCTCGTCTAACTCAAAAGGCAACTTGTCAGATGCTTGCTTCAGCACCCAAATGCAGTACGGCGACGCAATGGTAACCATCGCCAAAATCAACGACCAATGGTTGTTTAGCAAACCATAGCTGCTCATGGTTTTGTACATCGGCACCGCTAAAAATGCAGCGGGGATGAAGTAGGTGCACAAAGCCAGATTCATCACTGTTCTGCCACCACGAACTTTGAGCCGACTGATAGCGAAAGCTGCCGTCGTTGCTATAAACAAAGTAATAGCCGCCACCGAAAATGCAATCACAAACGAATTTCCAAGTTGTTGCCAAAAATGCGTTAAATAAATATGCTTTTGCTCAAACACGACACCAAAGTTGTCTAGCGTTGGTTGTTTTGGGAACAGCTGACCAGACGTTGCTTTGTCGCGCGGCGAGATGGCAAACAATATCATGTGGTACACCGGAATCATGGTCCACAAAAATACGGGAATGCCAATCAAAAGCAGCTTGGCTTCTGTAGTGACTTGTTTTAAGGTGATTCGTTTCATTTAGGCACTCTTTAAAATTCTTATTTAGACAAACGCTTCATCATGAAATACACCAACGGCAACACCATAGGCATAGCAACCACGATAGATGCCATAGCCAGATCAATTTGGTCTAAACGCAAGTAACGAATACCAAGCGTTGCCAATACATGCGTTAAATCTGCTGGGCCGCCGCCTGTTAGCAAGTAGACGCTATTGAAATCACCCAACGACCAAATCGTTGAAAGCAATGTAGAAGTTAGATAGACCGTTTTCAAAGATGGCCAAGAAATATATTTAAATTTTTGCCAAGTGGTAGCACCATCAACAGAAGCCGCTTCATATTGCTCGGTTGGAATAGCCAAGCGTGCAGCAACCAAAATCAGAGTCCAAAACGGCAGGGATTTCCAAATATGTGCCAGTATGGATAAAGATAAAGCCAAGGTCGGATCATTCAACCAATTTGGACCGTCAGCTCCCGTAAACTTAAAAATCAAAGTATTGATCACGCCCCATTCAGGGTTTAACATGAACCGCATCGACAAAATAGTGGGGATGGATGGAACAGCCCAAGGCAAAATGAAGATCAAAGAAAGCCATTTGATCCATGTGCGGTTATGGACAAAAAAACCTGATAAAAACAACGCCAACAGCATTTTCAAATTGATGCCGATAGCGAGAAAAATAATGGTATTAATGACCGTTCGATAAAAAATCGGATCGTCAAAAAGTTTGACGTAACTGCTAGGATTGCTAGCAAGCCACAAGCCGTAGCCAACGGGGTATAAAACGAAAATCAAAAATAACAAGGCATAGGGAACGAGCAAAATTCTGCCCCAAAATTCCCAAGACGATAGACCTTTTTTGATAGGTTGATTAGGCAACCCTGCTACGGCGTGTGTCAATGTGGTCATGTCAAAAAATATCAGTGAGTGGTTGCCAGCCCATACTGGTCAACCATTTTCTAAATTACTGCTGTTTAAATTTCAAAGAAATGATTAATTTGCCACCGTTTTGATACGAGCAATCATTTCATCGACGGCTTTATCAACTGGCACTTTCTCGCTGACCACACGGTTCATCGCTTTTGCCCAAACGTTTTCGTTGTTCAAAATCGTGAACTTGTAGTTTTTGGTGAATTCGAAGTTCACCGTGCCAGCTTGGAACTGGTTGTGAACTGCCAAGCGATGTTTATCACCTTTCCAGAAAGCACTTGCCTGACCAGATTTAGTTACTGGATACCAACGACCCAAAGAACCTTCAACATAAGGGCCTAAGTTTTCTTCAGCCATCATGAACGCAGCAAACTCTTTAGCACGTTTGATGTTTTTTGCATCTTTGAAAATCACACCAACTTTAACTGCCGAACGATATTGCATTTTGCTACCATCTGGCTTATTCGGGAAGCCAGCAGTGCGGATGTTCTCGTTGTAGTTTTTACCTGCAGTTGCACGCTGCTCTGGCGTTAATGATGCATTAGTCGAGTCATCCAACCACTTAGCTGCTATTGAAATAGTAGCATTGTGCGTTGCAAGTGTCGTCTTATTATGAAACGCAACGTTGTTATCCGGGTCTTTCCAGTTTGATGATGACGGTGGCGTGCAACCGCGCGTGTAAATGCTTGTGTAGTCAGTCAATGCTGCGATCAATCCAGCACGTACGGCAGGGTCATCTACCAACAATTTTCCGCTGTCGCTCACCAACTTAACATTATGCGCATCCAGGAATGTCAAAAATGAGTAAAACGAATCGCTGGAA
>JBEGUP010000085.1:0-6929 GCA_041178825.1 Pseudomonadota bacterium
CTGGCGTCGCCAAAATGTGCAGCAAGTCGTCAATCTCAGCCATGACTTCTTTGTATTCGGCAACGATTTTGTCTTGTTCTAAACCGGTCAAACGCTGTAGACGCATCTGCAAAATTTCTTGCGCTTGGACTTCTGAGAGTTTGTACAAACCGCCAGCCTCTAACCCAAATTCGCGCTCCAAACCATCAGGGCGGTAGTCGTCAGCGTTAATCACGCCGCCATCTGCACGGGTACGGGTCAACATTTCGCGCACCAGCGAGCTGTCCCATGACCGCTCCATGAGCGCTGCTTTTGCCACGGGTGGCGTCGGTGCGTTGCGAATCAGGGCGATAAATTCGTCAATATTGGCCAGCGCAACCGCCAAACCTTCCAGCACATGACCACGTTCGCGGGCTTTGCGCAGGGTGAAAACGGTACGGCGCGTGACCACTTCGCGGCGGTGGTCTAAGAAGACTTCAAGCAAGTCTTTCAAATTGCAAAGTTTTGGCTGGCCGTTGACCAAAGCCACCATGTTGATGCCAAAGGTGTCTTGCAGCTGGGTTTGTTTGTAAAGATTGTTCAGCACCACTTCAGGCACTTCGCCACGTTTCAGCTCAATCACCAAGCGCATGCCTGATTTGTCAGACTCGTCTTGAATGTGCGATATGCCCTCAATTTTCTTCTCATGTACCAGCTCGGCCATGCGTTCTTGCAGAGTCTTTTTGTTGACCTGATAAGGCAGTTCGTCCACGATGATGGACTGGCGCTGGCCTTTGTCGATGTCTTCAAAATGGCACTTGGCACGCATAACTACGCGGCCACGGCCGGTACGGTAGCCGTCTTTCACGCCATTGATACCGTAAATAATACCGGCTGTTGGAAAGTCCGGCGCGGGGATGATTTCCATCAATTCTTCAATGCTCGCCTGCGGATTAGCCAGCAAATGCAAACAACCATCAATCACTTCATTCAAGTTATGCGGCGGAATATTGGTCGCCATACCCACGGCAATACCGGATGAGCCGTTGACTAATAGGTTAGGGAAGCGTGCTGGCATGACCAGCGGCTCAGACTCGCTGCCGTCATAGTTAGGGCCGAAATCGACGGTTTCTTTGTCCAAATCCGCCAATAACTCATGCGCGATTTTCGCCATGCGGATTTCGGTGTAACGCATCGCGGCAGCGTTGTCGCCATCCACTGAGCCGAAGTTGCCCTGGCCGTCCACCAGCATGTGGCGCATCGAAAAGTCCTGCGCCATCCGAACGATGGTGTCGTACACCGCACTGTCACCATGCGGGTGGTATTTACCAATCACATCACCCACGATACGGGCTGACTTTTTGTAAGGTTTGTTGTAATCATTGCTCAGCTCGTGCATCGCGTACAACACGCGACGGTGAACAGGCTTCAAGCCGTCACGCGCATCGGGCAGGGCGCGCCCCACAATCACGCTCATCGCGTAATCTAAGTAACTGCGGCGCATTTCCTCTTCAAGGCTGATGGGCAAGGTTTCTTTGGCAAACTGAGTCATGAGCGTGTTGTGGCGTGATTAGGAAAAAGAAGCAAAAAGAAATACAAAAGAAGTAAAAAGAGCAAAATTAGCCCTTAATCAGCTAAGCATTTTATGCTGGCTTGTGTGTTGCGTGCGTGCAACGGATAAGTATTTTTAAGTCAGAAGGGAACTTTTAGCACAGTTTGTTAAGTTACACCTTTACGACTGTGGCACAATAAGCGCAACGGTTTGTGTAATGGTACACAAAGCGTGCAAATTCCGCAGCATTGCTGCAGCTTAATTTCTGAGGACGCAAATGATCAAATTAAACAAAGTCGCAATGCTGTTTGCAACAGTAGCTATTGCAGGTTCCGCTTTCGCTAATGGTTCTACAACAAACAGCGACAACTGGCGCAGTGGACAAGGAAATATGCAGTGGAAAATTGGCAACGCATCAGCATTGTGCTGGCGTACGGCTAACTGGACACCAGCTACTGCTGCTCCAGGCTGTGATGGCGCTATCGCTCCCGTAGCTGCTGCTCCAGCACCGGCTGCAGTCGTTGTTCCAGTCGCTCCTGCACCAGCTGCTGCGCCAGCGGCTCCAAAACCAGCAACACCAGCACCAGCTGCAGGCGCTGCCGCAACTAAAGTAACTTACGCTGCTGATGCTTTCTTTGCTGCTAACTCTGCAGTGCTCAAAGCTGCTGGCAAAGCAAAATTGGACGATTTGGTTGGTAAGGTTAAGGCCATCAACTTGGAAGTTATCGTTGCTGTGGGTCACACTGACTCTAAAGGTAACGACGCTTCTAACCAGAAGCTGTCAGTTCGTCGCGCTGAAGGCGTGAAGGCATACTTGGTATCTAAAGGTATTGAGAAAAACCGTGTTTACACTGAAGGCAAAGGCTCTAAGCAGCCAGTTGCTGACAACAAAACAGCTGAAGGCCGTGCTAAAAACAACCGCGTCGAAATCGAAGTGGTTGGTACACAGAAGAAGTAATCTAAGTAGTATTACAAATTAGCGCTTAGTCATCTTTGAGATGACTGAACGCTTAGATTCAAAAAGCCCCTGAGGTCAAACTCCGGGGCTTTTTTCATACAATAACTCTATGCAAACCCTGAAATCAAGCAACTTCGACCCTGCCGAACTGGCTAAATTTTCTGATTTAGCGCACCATTGGTGGGATAAAACGAGTGAATTTGCGCCATTACACGCGATTAATCCACTTCGTTTGGACTGGGTCAACAGCTTGGCGAGTTTGCGCGGTAAGCGTGTGCTTGATGTTGGTTGCGGTGGCGGTATCTTGGCGGATGCTATGGCTCGCAAGGGAGCAAGTAGCGTTTTGGGTATAGATTTAGCCACCAAATCGCTCAAAGTTGCCCAGTTACACGCTTTAGAAGCGCAAACGCCCAACGTGAGTTACCGTGAAATTAGCGCAGAAGACTTGGCGCTTGAGCAGCCTGCCAGTTACGACGTTGTTACATGCATGGAAATGTTGGAGCATGTGCCCGACCCGCAAGCCATAGTCGCCGCCTGCGCGAGTTTGGTAAAACCCGATGGGTGGGTGTTTTTTTCGACTCTAAATCGCAATGGGCGCGCCTTTTTGCAAGCCATCGTCGGCGCAGAATATGTTTTGGGTATGTTGCCGCGTGGCACGCATGAGTACGCCAAGTTCATCACCCCCAGTGAATTAGCCACATTTGGGCGCAAAGTTGGCTTAGAAATTCAGGCAACGCGTGGCCTGGAGCATAACCCCATCACGAAACGCTATAAATTAAGCGCTGATACCCGTGTCAATTACATGCTTGCAACCCAAAAAAATAGGTTTTAACAACGTGACATCAGCACGCACCATCAGAGCCGTTCTATTTGATTTGGATGGCACACTCATCGACAGCGCCCCTGACTTAGCCGCTGCTGCTGACAAAATGCGAATTGACAGAGGCTTACCCTCTATTCCTTACGATAAATACAGACCGATGGCCGGCGCTGGAGCGCGCGGGATGCTGGGTATCGCGTTTAACATGGCACCTGAGCACCACAACTACGTGGCTTGGCGTGAAGAGTTTTTTTACAACTACGAAATGTGCCTGACCCAGCGTACCAAACCCTTTTTGGGCGTTGAGGAATTACTGGCAACATTGTCCATGCGTGGGCTTGCTTGGGGCATTGTTACCAACAAATCTAAACGCTTTACAGATCCCTTGGTACGTCAAATGCCTGTTTTGCGGGGGACTGCTGTAGTTATCAGTGGTGACACCACGGCGCATGCCAAACCGCACCCCGAGCCTATGTTTGAAGCCTCACGTCGCTTGAAAACTGAGCCGCAATATTGCGTTTATATTGGTGATGACAAGCGCGATATAGAAGCAGGTCAAGCAGCTGGTATGCCCAGTTTGGCGGCTACTTGGGGTTACATGGGCAGTCATGACGTGAGCACATGGCATGCTGACGCTACCTTGAAAGAGCCAGATTGCGTACTTGACTGGTTAGATGGTTATCTGTAAAAGCTCTATATTTGCTATATTATTTATAGCTACTCAAGCATTAAATACGCCGGCTAATGCTTGTTTTGATGATAAAAAATTAGACATTCAAATGCATCCACAGCAAGGTAGCTCTGGCAGTCTGCTGTACGTCTGGTCCCCTCGAATGGTGCTGTCAGCCACGCAGGCGCATTTGGCAGCAGATGCCGCAAAAGCAGCTGGTTTGCAGTTTGTGCCTTTGGTGGATGGTCGTTTGCCAGCCATCGAGTGGCAATCTGCACTGCGCACCTTAGCTGCAACGCAGCCCAAAGACGCTGAAGCCTTGGCAACTTCAGAGCCGCTTTGTTCCTCTAAATTGGTTGAAAAAGACGCTTATTCACACTTCCCTACGGCTTTTGTCGTTAAAAGTGGCGATATGCCTCCAAATGTGCATCCAAACCGCTTGATTGGCGCGATGCCAGCGCAGTTTTGGGCGCAGGGGATTCAAGAGCGTTTGAGGCCTAGTAATGACGTTTCTAATGTTGAAGCGCCACAGCAATGCATCCCCCAAAACCAATTCATCGCCCTAGACCCTGTTTTAGCCGGTTTGAACGAAGACAATCAGGTGGCATTGGGCGCTTACGAGCGCGTCAGCCCTGACGGGCGCTATGTGCTGCGCTCGTTTTCAGGCAGCAAGTTATCAGCGGTAAGCTTGGTAGAAATCGCTGGGCCACCGGGTTTAACGGCCATCAAAGGGCAGGTCAGTCGGCAAAAAATCGTCTCTACGCCGTTGTCTAACGAGGCCTTTCCAGTTCAAGGTAGTTGGCGGTATTTGGTCGATACGAATGGTGATCACTATACTTTTAATAGCGTTTTAGGCAGTAAAAATAAGGACTACAAGGCGAATAGTAGTATAAAACCTCTGTTTTCAGGGGGTATGGACGGTTTTTATGCAGCGGCGTCTGAAGTCGATACCAGCTATCCAACGCGTGACGGAAAAGCCGTCAACATCCGCTCTCTCAGCTGGCCCAACGCCAATACGCCCAGCGCAACCTCTGACGAGCGACAAGGTGAGGGCATGTTGACATCTCGAACCATCACGGTGGATGCTGTGCGGCAAAGTGTCGTTGCGGACTCCAGACGCGTCAATTTATGCTTGGACCGATTGCGCGAAGACGGCGCGATGTACGCGTTGCCCATGATTTCAGTGGACGGTCAAGAATTTGCCGCCTTGCCGCAAAACCCCGTCTCGGGCGTGGCCACCATGCGTATTTTTAAGTTTGGCGCAGATGGCAAGCAGTGCATCCCTAGCGGGCAATTCACCCTGCAATCAGGCAAAGTCATTTTCGGCTTTTCTAGTAAAACCAAAAAACATGCTGATGTGGCTTACGAATACCGTGGCCAAGTCTGGTGGGTGCGGCGGGACGACAGCTTGAAATCTTTGATTCCCTTGAATTTAGCGCCTTGGGAAGACCCCGCTTTCAAGCCGACCAAAGCTAATCCTGCCTACAAAGACGTCACAGCCAGCGCCTTTCCAGGCTTCACCCGCGACGGACGCATCATCTACGCCGCCAGCTGGAAGCGTTGCGACAGCGCCCTTGACAGCGCTTGCGTGCCAGAGGCCGGCTACGTCGTGTCTGACCCCTATCAAAGCAATGCTTATCGCAACGAATTACTGCAAAACAAAAACAATATTTCAAATAACGCAGCCAAAAGCTGCATCACCGTGCAAGACGTTGCCAAAGAGCGCGCCGCATTTTCAGCCTTTCACGGCACAGACTGAGCATAAATGCTACATAAAGGCGGCAGATAGCGTAAAATATACTGCTTGGGGCTGCACTGGTTTCGACATGGGTACGGACGCGCAGTGGGGCATGCCGAGCTTGAATCACGCTCGTAAAAATCGGTTCAAAACAATAACTGCAAACGACGAACGTTTCGCACTCGCTGCTTAATTGCCAGTGAGCTTCACAACAGCAGGCCGATAGGCTGGGCAAGGGTGGTTTAGCAATAAACCGTCCAGGCTGTGGAGTCATTTTTATCGGCTGGTTTGGACCTGGGCACCTTAGGTTTGAACGAGAAAATAGGGCGCTGGCGAACTGTGTAGCGTGCTCCTGCGCGATACGGTAAGTGAGATTTAAATCAGACGGCTAAGCATGTAGATCTACGCGAAAAAGTCTTATGGACGCGGGTTCAAATCCCGCCAGCTCCACCATATAAATAGCAAATACGCCTGCAGCCGGCGTAATTGCTGCCTGAGTAGCTATTGAATAGATAGCATTTCAAATCCTCTGATTAGCTATTGGCAATGGTAGATAATCGAAGCTAAACGACACTTAACTTTGATTAATACGACTGCATGAGCCTATATCAATCACTACAAACGGCTAAATCTGAAGAAGATGTAAAAGACGCTTACATCAAAGCATTAGGATTAAATTTCTTAACAAAAGGATTGTCCAAAGGCTGGGTAGACATTCGCACTGATGAAATATGGTTTGAGGCTAAAGAGGCCTTGACACCACCTGTGGCCATGTTTGCCCAGTTGCTGTCGTACGTCAAGGTTGCACATAAAAGAGGTGATCAAATACCGCCATTTTTAGGTGTATTTGACCGTGAAAAATCTGCCTTGATGGAAACTAGGCACGCGCTGCCACTCTTTAAAGACAAAGATATTGAATGGTCTACAGCGGCTTCACAGGTAAGCAAAGCAACTATCAAACAGATACAGCCCTACATTGAGGCGCATTTTGTCGTTTACAAAATCGAGACACACGAAGCTGAATTTATCCAAGCCGTCAAGACAGGCATCAAAGAAGGTAAATTCATTCGCACTCCCATCACGCCCGATAACTTGAAACAAGTTTTTGATAATTGGGTAGAGATGATTGGTAAAGAGCTTGATGGCGTAGATGAGGTTGACTATGCTTTGATGTTTTTTGCAGACATCATGCATGATGGCAAGGCCAAGGTCGTTGAAAACTTGCCAGCAAGG
>JBEGUP010000086.1:0-6873 GCA_041178825.1 Pseudomonadota bacterium
CGCTGCTACAAGCTGGGTCAAGCACTGCGCAGGGCAATTGAAAGTTATCCTGAAGACACGCGGGTTGCCATTGTCGCCACCGGTGGTTTGTCGCACCAAGTGCATGGCGAACGTGCTGGTTTCAACAACCCAGCATGGGATGCTCAGTTTTTAGACTTGATTGAAAACGACCCGGTGCGCTTAACCGAGATGACGCAGGCTGAGCTTGCTGAACTAGGTGGTATGGAAGGCGCAGAGGTCATCATGTGGCTGGTGATGCGGGGTGCTATGTCGGCGAATATTGAGAAAGTGCATCAAACTTACTATTTGCCGTCGATGACGGGCATTGCCACGGCGATTTATGAAAACAAGGCATCAGTAGCGATCAAGAGTGAAACAAAGCGTCACCTCGTCCATATGAATAAACAATTGGCTGGTGCAGAGGCTTTAAGTGGGACTTATCCGTTCACATTGGAGCTCAGCGTCAAAAGCTACCGCATCAACAAGTATTTGCACGAAATGATTGTTCCGACGCATCGCGCACTCTTCCGAAACGACCAAGAAGCCAGCTTCGAGCAAGCAGGATTGTCGCAAGAAGAACGTCGTTTGATTCGCGAGCTCGATTGGCGCGGGTTGATTCACCACGGCGTGATTTTCTTCATGTTAGAGAAGCTGGGTGCGGTGGTGGGTGTGTCCAATTTGCACATTTATGCCGCCATGCGTGGACAAACTTTGGAAGAATTTCAACAAACCCGCAACGCACCGGGTGCTTTGTATTCAGTGGCTGGAAAGGAGCAACCTCAGCAAGGGTGGGTTACCACCTAATGAGCTGTTTATGCAGCAAATTTTTTTCGTAACCGCTGACATACTTATTTCCGAATTAATTTGAAACTATTTTTTAATGGAGACTCGCATGAAATCAACTGGTAATCCTACGAAACTGCGAGCTGCGCTGTTGCAGACTGCGCTTGTTCTTGCAACCAGCTTGGGAGCGGGTAACGCTGCCTCGCAAAATACAGCTCTACGGTTTGACCCCTCCTCATACACCACAGTCAATCTGACTGTGGATGGCGTGCCGCTGTCAGTTCGTCAATACAAATCTGTCTATGTGGCCAAGCCTATCAAGATGGGTAAATTCCAATACAACGAGCAAACGCGCGGCACAGTTGCGTTGGATGATCCGTACACCTACCAAACTTTGGTGATTTCTGTGCCCGCTTCAGTGATAGGTGATCAAAAAGCACCGATGTGGATGCGTGTGAATAACAGCGGCTGGTTTTCCAGCGTTGCCACGGGGCCGGCAGCCATGCTAAAAGTGCGCGAAGGGGCTAATTTATCTTCCACATCGCTGGATTACAACGCCGCTGCGGCAGCTCATGCCCTCAAAGCCGGCTATGTTGTCGTGGATGTTGGCACACGTAGCCGAGGCATTCGCGCTGAGGATGGACGGTGGGTAGGTAAATCGCCTGCTGCAGTTGTGGATGTGAAAGCGGCTATTCGCTATCTCCGTTTGAACGATGCAGCGATTCCTGGCTCGGCTGAACGTATTATTTTGACAGGACACAGCGGCGGGGGTGCATTGACTGCAGCCGTTGCTTCCAGTGGCAACAGCGCAGACTACTTGCCCTACCTTGTAGAGATTGGTGCAGCTGGCGTTTCAGGATCGACCAGTAGCATCAAGGACGATGTGTTTGCCGCAGTGGCCTATTCGCCTATCAATAATTTGGCCAACATTGACACCGGCTACGAGTGGCAATACAACGCCATTCGTGACGACAGCAATACGCCAGCGCTGAATTCCATAGTCTATTCAGCTGGCAAACAACCTGCGGCTTCAGCCGCATTGGCTGCAGCCTTTGTTCCGTATCTGAATGGCCTCAAGCTCAAGCGCACCGATGGCTCAGCATTGACAGATGCTAATCTGCCAGCAGCTATCACGGCAGAGATTAAAAGTGAGATTGAGCGGCAAATTGCCAAAGACCCTGCGTCTGTGCCAGCATTGGGTGGCAAATTCAAAGTGGTCAAGGTATCTGGTACGCCACCCGTTGCCAGCTCTGAGGAAGTGGTGAATGACTGGCTAACTCTGTCAGGTTCTGGGGCTGCAGCCACAGTTGCGCACATTGATTACAAGAAGTTTTTACGTTTCCAAGCCACCAATCTCACCATCAATCCGCCCACTATGGCGCGCAGACTCAAGCCTGCGCCTTCATTTGATACTGTGGGTGTGACGGATATGGCACCTTGGGCACTCAGTGGAGAGAGTAATCTGTTTGGCAATGAATTCTTTACCTACTCCAATTACACCGAATGGTCATGGAACAACAACACGACCAAAGGCGACGGCAGTGGCGTTGACGACACAGGTAAAGTTTGGAAAGATTACATTTCTGGCAATACTGCTTTGGCCAACCAGATCAAACTTGTGAATCCTGTGGACTACCTTACATCGTCTGGCAGCAACCCCGCACCATATTGGTATGTGCGACACGGTATGCTGGATCGCGACACTGCACTGTCTATGCAAGTGCTTTTGCAACACGCCATCAAGAACAATTCTGCTGTGAAAGACCTGAACTTCAAACTGCCATACTTGCTGGGACACACCGGCTACGCTGATTTGCAAGAGTCCTTCGAGTGGATTAAGGCGAAAGTAGCAGCGAATCCCTAACGATATACGGTTCTGAGGTCGTTAGGCTAAATTCTGTTCGTTTGACCGCCCATTGACTGATCCAAGTAGACATGGCCTCTGCGATAGAGTGATTTTGTATCGTCAAGCCCAATGTTTGGGCAGCTATGTTCAAGGTTTGCAGGGGATTTGAAATGTTCAATGCTTCAGCCCCGTTTTGCTTGGACAGTTTTTCGCCATCTGCAGCCATAACCAGTGGCGTGTGCAGATATTGCAGTGCTGGATAGGCTAAGGCTTGTTGCAGCGCGATTTGTCTCGGTGTATTGTCCAGCAAATCAGCACCACGAACCACGTTGGTGATGCCTTGCAGCGCATCATCCACCACCACGGCGAGTTGGTAGGTGAAGCAGCCATCAGCACGTTTCAGGACGAAATCGCCGATTTGTGATGCCACTTCACAGCTGGTGATGAATCGCCAAGCGGGTTGGGCGTTTGGCGCAATGCTTTGCGTCATGCCGTGTCTGCAGGTGCCTGGATAAACCAGTTCGCCATGTTTAGGTTTAGCCAAAGGGTTCGCCTTTGCAATAGCGGCTGCTACGTCCTTGCGGGAGCAGCTGCAGGGAAATACTTGTTTGTTTGCTATCAGTTGATCTAGGGCAGATTGATACAGGTGACTGCGCTGCGATTGATAAACGGGTGGCTCGTCAGAAACAAGTCCTAAAGCGGCTAATTGCTGCAAGATGACTACATCCATGTCTTTGATGCAGCGCGGCGTGTCCACATCTTCAATACGAATCAGCCATTTGCCGTCATGGGCCTTGGCGTCAAGATAGCTGGCAAGCGCAGCAACGAGCGAGCCCGCATGCAGCGGGCCCGTGGGGGAGGGGGCGAACCGCCCTCGATAACTCGCTATGTACACTTTAAATCACTGCTAATGCCAGTTCTAAGCCAGAAACAAAGCCATCTTCAACCCGATGCCCAATGCACCAGTCGCCACAAACACCAATACCTAAGTTGGCATCCCATAAATGCGATTTCCCCAGTGCCAGCGTGGTTTGTGCATAGCGCCAGCGATGTACATCGGCGTGTGTGGGTTCAGCGCGAATACCAGTTACTTCAGAAAATGCTTTCAATAGCTTGGCTTGCACACGCGGTGCAGCGTCTTCCAAATGCTCTGCCGACCACGCAGGGCTGGCTTGGACAGTCCAGCGCTCTACCGAGCCACGGCCGGGTTTGCTCGACTCACGCGCCAGCCATGAGATGCGGTGGTGCGAGCTACGAGCTGCATTCCATTGTGGCCCAATGTGCGCCATTGTGGGCTGCACAGCTTGGGCAAAAGCGACCATCAGCGTCCAGCAGGGTGCAACGCTGACTTTGCGGACGGACTTGATCAAATCACCGCCTTGTTTTGATGTTTGCAACAAGCTGTGCGCTTGTTCGCTAGGTATGGCGATCAAGACGGCATCAAAACCCGAGTAAACCTTTTGCGAGTCATCTTCACCACTGGTGCGAAGCTGCCACTGTTCAGCGTTCAAACTGTCGTGCTCAATTTTGGTGACTTTTGTTGCCAGTTCTACTTGCGAATGGATGGGTTTAGCCCAATGCTGCACCAAAGCGTTCATGCCAGGTACGGCAACAAAATGTGATTCTTTAGACGGCAGACCAGCGGCTGCTACACGGCCATGTTCGTCCAGCACGCGCACGGTGTTGGCACTCCAGGGTTTGCACACACCGGATGCTGTTGTTAGCGCTTTGGCAAAGCGGTCATCTCTTACGGTGAAATATTGTGCGCCGTGGTCAAACGTACCAAATGACGAGCTGCGCGTGCTCATACGGCCGCCAGCGCTGTGACTTTTCTCAAAAACGGTGACTTGGTGACCCGCTTGTACCAGTGTGCGGGCGCATGCTATGCCAGCTATGCCGGCTCCTATGATTGCAAAGTGTTTTTTTGTGTCAGCCGAGCTTCGTTTGCGTTTCATAAGTAGGTCTCCCAAAAAATTGTAAGAGCCTACAGTATGCCCGTTTATGGCGCTTGCATAAACCCCATATTTCTTGGGTAGTTGATTCCATTTGCCGTGACACCAAAATTTTTCAAATTCGGCAAAATGCTGTCTAGTTCGCTCACTGAGCCGTTCACACTGTTTGGATTGACGCCAAACCAAGTGGCTAAAGTTCCTGCGTATTGATCTACCGAGGTTGTAGGCAATAAGCGGCCTTGGCCAACATGCCATTGGTCATTTGGGCTAGTCGTATCCGTATTACTAACAGGCGGTGCAACGCCATAAAACTCTTTGCCATTGACTGCACCACCTACAACAAGGTGGTGGCTACCCCAGCCATGGTCTGAACCATCGCCGTTGGATGTTAATGTGCGGCCAAAATCTGAAGCTGTGAACGCGGTAACTTTGTCCGCCACGCCCAAATTAACCGTGGTTTGGTAAAAGGCATTCAAAGCATTGTTCAACACTGTCATGTTTTGCGCTTGTCCTGCTAGCAAATTGTCATGCAAATCGTAATTGCCAGCGGAAACGAAAAACACTTGTCTTTTTGCACCCAAACTCGAACGAGCGGCTATCAAACGGGCAACCATTTTGAGTTGAGATGCAAGATTATTGCCAGACAAAACGGGGACAAATGGTGCAAATTCTGTACCCGTTCCCAAAGGAGTGCCGCTTCCGATGGCGGAAGTTATGGCTACTTCTGCATCAATGGCGCGTTTTGTTACGCGGTTATATTCATTTTCTAAAATATGACTTCTGGATTCTTTTAATAAGTTGCCGATAACTGTTTTTACATTGGCGGAGTTGTAAACATTGTTGTTGGCCGCATTGATTTTGACCGCTCCGCCCGTACTAACTTGGTATGACAAAGCCGAATCGCCCGACAAGAAAACGGAATTTCCTGTGATGGAAATGCAGGTAAAAAGTGAGTTGGAATTTGACGATAGCGCCAAATCGCCAATGTCGCCACCCCAACCAATAGTTGAGCCCTCTGGATAAGTGGATTGCCACAAGCTTTGTTGGTCATTATGAGAAAACAGCTTGGGTGGTAAGGGGTAGAGTGCGCGGTTAGCAGCGCTGTTATTGTTGTACTGCGCTTTGCTTATAGGAACTACTAACGGTCCAACATTGAGCTGCACTGCCGCTTTGCCTGTGTTGAATAGGTTTGCCAAATCTGGCATGGATGGATGAAACGCGTATTGTCTGCCGTTGGATAAAGGCGTGATCGGTGCAAGTACTGTATTGGCTAATGATGGTGTAGATGGAGCATCTACTGGTGGTGTTTTGGGGATTGCAATGCTGGTTCTGATCGTGCTGTATGTAGCATGGCTGGCATCGTCGTAAGTCACCACAGTGTTGGCGTAATCACTTCCACCATATAAAAAGATGCAAACCAGCGCTTTGTAACTACCATCTGGCGCGCTGAAAGCTGCAGCATCGCCCATGGCGGCTAAGTTTAAAACAGTGGGTAAGGCAGCGCCTGTGAAAGCTAGTTGCGCTGAGCGCTGCAAAAAGGCACGGCGGCTGGGAGAGTCAATGTCTGAAGCATGCATGTTGGCGTCTCGTCGTTTATTTTTGAATCAAGTATTCACTGCTGGCCATCACCATCAGAATCGCCGCTGAAACACGATCTAATCTTTGATTGGTGAGTTGCGTAATTTGTGCAGCTGTAGGATTGGCAGGCAGGGTTATTAAAGGCATCGAACTGATGGCAGTAATCATCAGCGTTTGATTCGCATCAGAAATTTGACCTGCTGCCATCAATAAGTTGATGCGTTGAACCAACGCAGGCACATTCGTGACCATAGCCAATTCAGAAATATAAGTTGCAGAACTGTGCAGCTTGGGATAGCCTGGAATGCCTTGAGGATAAAAAGCCTGAGGGACTGCAGGATCGATGTAGCTACGAAAACCGTTGCGAATAATATCCTGCATATAGTTTAAGTAGCCTCCCACGGTGGTTTCGTTCACTAGCTGAAACTCTGGCGCAGTGGTATTGGTCGCTGCCAAAGCGCTGCTCGGCGGAATAAAACCTGGTCTAAAAAAATTGAATACTGAGGGTGAGCGAAATGGACTTTGACCCAGTGAACTTGCAGGGTTGCTGGTTTCTGGGATTTTCCAATACACGAAACCTGCCTCAGCCGGTCCCAAACCAAATGTCCGCCCCCATTGCACAAAGCGCAACATAGGCTCACGCAATTTGCCAAAAGCTTTGTCAGCGATGTTGCGGTTCAGGCGACCCTCGGCATTGCGTATAGTGGATCCGGC
>JBEGUP010000087.1:0-7579 GCA_041178825.1 Pseudomonadota bacterium
TGTAATTAAGATACCCCACCAAATCAGCGCTAGATCTTGCTGCCCGAACAGCTACTTCATCAAATCGACGCTCTGAAGCTGCTAAACCGACCAACCAATCCCACTTTAAATAAGTGCGAAAGGCTTCAAACAAAACGTCGGCACTGACGACGGTGGGCTTCATGCAGCGCCTTGTGTTGCGAGCCAGCCAGTAATTAAATGGTGCAATTGGGCTGCGTCTTGTGTTGTTTGCAACTTGTCGCGCAAGCTCGCGTCACTCAATAATTCGGCTATTTCTGACAAAATTTCAAGGTGTTTTTGAGTCGCCGCCTCGGGCACCAGCAAAAAAATCAACAAATTAACGGGTAATTCATCTGGCGCATCAAAACCAATGGGGTGCGCTAACTGAAATACAGCGGCCATAGGCGTTTTCATGCCCTTGATACGTCCATGCGGTATAGCTACGCCATGTCCCAATCCTGTAGAGCCCAGTCGCTCTCGCGCAAACAGGCTGTCTGTCACAGTTGCGCGGTTCAAGCCATGCAGCTGCTCAAACAACAAACCAGCTTCTTCAAAAGCTCTTTTTTTGCTGGTAGCTTCTACGCCCACAAGCACTTGTGGAGCGGGCAATATGCTGGAAAGTCTGTTCATATGTGGAAGGAGATTATGCACCGAGCTATGAATTAGGAATGAATTCGACTTAAATTCTAGGGAAATTAACCAAATTTTGCCTCAAATGCAAAACCGCCCTACAAAACAGCTCTCAGCAAGAGCTTTTTGCAGGGCGGTCGAGAGTTTAAAACGAAAGTTTAAACTGCCGCAACTGATTACATCAATCGCTTTGGTGCCTCGTGATGGTGATCTTTCACCTTCTCTTTGTGTCTGCCCACTTGGCGATCCAGCTTGTCAACCAAGTCATCCACAGCAGCATAAAGGTCTTCGTGTGAACTTTCTGCAAACATGTCGCTACCTTTGACATGAATATTGCATTCAGCACGCTGTCGTCGGTCTTTTTCCTTTTGATTTTCTACCGTTAGCAAAACCTTCACATCAACCAGTTGGTCAAAATGTCGTGTAATTCGATCTAACTTGGACGTTACATAAGTGCGTAATGCTGGCGTAACTTCGAGATGGTGACCGCTGATTGTCAAATTCATACGTAGCCTCCTAGAACAAAAGCAAAACACGCATTGAGCTATTTTGTTATGCAAGACCTCTCAATGCGCAACTGAAACTTGAGAAGTTAGGCTGAATCTTGAAACCTTCTCCTCAAGTAACTTCACTATGCGCCCGTCATAGAAGATTTGCAAGTAGCAAAACGAATTTTTATTAAAAAAATTTGACTGGCGGTGTAAGTCAGTGCAACGACTTATTTTGCTACTGGTATATCAACCGATGTGTTAACCGATGTACTAAGCGGCGCATTGGATTGATACAACTTTAATTTGCCAACCACAAAAACGGCAGCAAGACTCGCGCAAGCACCAACGATTGCAGCGACCCAATAATGTTGAACTAAATTTTCTGCATTGCGACTGATAATCAAGCCTCCAATAAAGGCCGCGACTCCCATTGCTGCAGATTGAACCGCTGAATTCAATGCCATAAATGTACCTCTAAGCTGCGGGTTTGCAGCAGATGTGATGATGGCCATGCCTGGAATCATGCGTCCGCTCATGGTAGCGAAGAAAACTGTTGAAACCAGTAAAACTGCCCACATCGGCCACCCCTCTGTCAGCGTGCTGGCAACCATGGGAAGGATGACCAAGACGGCCATCAAACGAAACATGAATACTTTCCCCTTACGGTCGGTCAATACGCCTATCATTCGTGCAGTCAACAGGGTTACCAAGCCACCACACAAATATACATATGGCACTTGGTTGGTCTGCCAACCTACATTGGTTTGCAAATAAATGGTGATAAAAGGAATGACAGTAAATCCAGCGAACATCAGCAAGCCAGAAAAAGCAAACGCTTTCAAGTGGTTACCATCAGCTAGCACCTGTTTGATGCCGCTCCAGGCAGAGGGTTTATTTGCTATTTTCAAATGGTCGGCAAGTGGCGGCAACGTGATGTAAGCGCCCGCCGCTAAGAGCGCGACCAGAGCAGCGATTCCAAAAAATGGTGCATGCCAACTGAAATGTGCAGCCAAAAATAAACCCAAAGGCACGCCTGCTACAGTTGAAACAGAAAACGATGTCATCACGATGCCCATAGCTCGACCACGCCGCTCAAACGGCACGACGTCTGCAATAATCGTTTGCGACAAGGCTGACAAGACTCCGCCAAAGATACCCGCCAAAACTCGCGCTAGCATCAAGGTGTTATAAGTCGGCGCTAAGCCGCAGGCCAGCGTAGCCAAGCCAAACAGGACATAAAGTGCCAAAAGTAGCTTTTTACGGTCAAATTTATCCAAATAAGTAGCGGCCAACAGCCCAGAAGCACCAGCTGCTAAGGTGTATGCAGACACCAACATGCCAAATTGCGCATCTGTTATGGTGAAAATCTTAGTAAATTGTGGCCCCAAAGGCATCATGATCATGAAATCAAGAATATGGGTAAATTGAATGCCCGCAAGGGTGAGCAATAGCCAAAGTTCACGCTTGGGTGAGAGTACACGAGGCTGGAGAGTTGTTGCTTGTATCGACATATTTTCCTAAATCAGCCTTTGACTTTATCACTTCACTTTAAACCTTCGCATTCAAGCACTAAAAAGACTCATAAAGTGTCATAATCAAACACTTATAAATAACGGAGCCGTCGCTTGGAAACCTACCCTAGTCGGTAGCTTTTAACTCCCAGTTTGCATTGGGGTTGAAAGCTAAACCACCCCTTTTTTAATGTAAGCTTATTTCGGGAGAGAGCCATGCTCAATATCTTTTCCTTAGCCAATGGCCGACTTTTCCAAGAAGAGATCGAGTCGCTAGAAGAACTCACCAAATTCCAACCTATTTGGGTGGATTTGGAGTCACCCACCTTAGAAGAAAAACGCTGGGTCAAACAGCATTACGGTTTGTCTATTCCAGAAGATGCGATGGATGAAGACATCGAAGAGTCTGCTCGCTTTTACGAAGAAGACAACGGTGATTTACATATTCGTTCCGACTTTTTAGTTGCCGATGACAATGAACCTGGCACGGTTCGCGTGGCATTTATTTTGAATTTAGCCAACACACAACTCAAAAGCCATGGTGTTTTGTTTTCTATTCACGACGAAGATGTGCCTGTTTTTAGGCTGTTACGCATGCGCGCACGACGTGCGCCGGGCCTGTTGGAAGACGCCAAAGAAGTGCTGCTTAAATTGTTTGATGCCGATGCTGAATATTCAGCTGACACCTTAGAAGGCATTTATGATGGCTTAGAAACCGTCAGCCGCCAGGTGCTGTCAGGCGATGTGACGGATGCCTTGGCTGGCGAAGTACTGGGTGCGATTGCACGGCACGAGAACCTGAACGGTACGATTCGCCGCAACATGATGGATACGCGCAGGGCGTTGAGCTTTGTGATGCGCAGCAAAATGCTGAATGCAGAACAATTTGAAGAAGCGCGACAAATTTTGCGAGATATTGACTCGCTGGACTCGCACACTGCTTTCGTTTTTGAAAAAATCAACTTTTTGATGGATGCAACCGTCGGTTTCATCAACATCAACCAAAACAAGATCATCAAAATCTTCTCTGTGGCTAGCGTTGCTTTACTACCACCCACATTGATAGCCAGTATTTACGGTATGAATTTCAAATTTATGCCCGAGATTGACTGGTCATTAGGCTACCCGTATGCGCTTCTACTGATGCTGGCTAGTGCGCTGGTTCCTATGTGGTATTTCCGCAAACGCGGTTGGTTGAAATAAACCTCGCTGGATAGAAGTCGAAAAAGGAGATCAAGGTGCTAAATCGTTTGAAAGTTTTACCGCAATACGTGTTGCCAAAACAGCTGCTGACCACGCTCGCTGGTCGCTTTGCCAGCCAAGCACGCGGCAATACCACCACTTCCGTCATCCGTTGGTTTGTCAAAAAATACCAAGTCAACATGGCTGAAGCGCTGAACCCGGACATCAGCAGCTACGCCACGTTCAACGACTTTTTCACCCGCGCATTAAAGCCTGATGCGCGGCCTTTGGCACAAGTCGAGCTGATTTGCCCTGTGGACGGCGCGATCAGTCAGTTTGGTGACATCAAACAAGATCAAATTTTTCAAGCCAAGGGTCATAGTTATTCCACAACGGCCTTGGTCGGTGGCGATAGCACTTTGGCCACACAGTTTCAAAATGGCAGCTTTGCCACTATCTATCTCAGCCCCAAAGACTACCATCGCATCCACATGCCGTGTGACGGCAAGCTAAGCCGCATGATTTATGTGCCGGGCGACTTGTTTTCAGTCAACCCAACCACAGCGCGTGGCGTGCCCGGTTTGTTTGCGCGTAACGAACGCGTGGTTTGTGTGTTTGACACCGACAACGGGCCATTTGTACTGGTACTGGTGGGTGCAACCATCGTCGGCAGCATGGCAACCGTTTGGCATGGCCAGATCAACCCACCGCGCTCTGCTGATACCCGCGAATGGCGGTATGAAGATGAACCTATTTCCCTCAAGCAAGGGGATGAAATGGGGAGATTCATGCTGGGCTCTACCGTGGTAATGCTATTCCCTGAAAATCAATCGAAAACGCTCGCGTTTAGCGCGGCATGGGAAGCTGGCGGTGCCGTTCAACTGGGGCAGGTGATGTGTCAGAAAAAAATCTAATTTATTGAAGCTAACCTATAGATTTAAAAGTTTATTCTGGCTCAACAACCGTAGGCACACGTTGTGCTAAAGCGCACATGAGTTCATAGCCGACTGTGCCACCCGCCTGAGCTACTTCGTCAATTGACAAAACTGCCCCGTTGCTGGCGTTGCCCCACAGGGTGACTTCGCTGCCTACGCCAACCTCAACACCAGCTTGCATAAGCGGCTCTAAATCGACAGTAATCATGTCCATGCTGACGCGGCCCACCATGCGGGTGCGAATGCCTTGCACCAACACGGGTGTGCCGGTGCTGCAATGGCGCGGATAGCCGTCTGCATAGCCACAAGCTACAACCCCAATTGTCATGGGTTTATCCGCCTGAAATGAAGAGCCATATCCGACTGTAGCAGGCGTATTTATTGCCTGAACAGCTATTATTTTTGACGATAAGGTCATCGTTGGTAACAACTGCCAATCTGCATGTGTGTGCTCTGGAAAATCTGGCGCACTGCCATACAACGCGATACCTGGGCGAATCCAATCTGCCGCAGAACTGATGCTGTGGCGCAGCGTGGCAGCGCTATTGGCCAAGCTGCGTTCACCAGGTAGATCTTGCGTGGTCGTGTTAAAAGTTCGCAACTGTTCCTCAATGCCTTTTGCGCCATCAGCATCGCTGAAATGCGTGGAAAGTGAAATTTCTTCGACCTGCGGCAGTGCGTTCAACCGTGTCCATGCAGCGCGGTACTGGTGCGGTGCAAAGCCCAAACGGTTCATGCCTGAGTTCATCTTGAGGAACACACGGTGCGGCATTTCGGTTTTGTGCGTTGCTAACATTTGAATTTGCTCGTCGCAATGCACGGTGTGCCACAAGCCGAAGCGTGAGCACAACTCCAAATCGCGCTGCTCAAACACACCTTCTAAAAGTAATATCGGCCCGCGCCAACCTAACTTACGCACGCGCACAGCTTCGTCTAAATCCAACAAGGCAAAACCATCGGCACTACGCAGCCCCTCAAACACGCGCTCAATACCGTGGCCATAAGCATTGGCTTTGACAACGGCCCAAATCTTTGAATCGGGAGCAGCACGGCTTGCACGCTGAATGTTGTTACGCAAAGCCGCTGTATGAATGGTGGCTAGAATGGGGCGTGGCATGTTTTTTTCAAATTGTGTAGCTAGGGTATTCTCTCATTTCACTTTCATTTTATTGAAGCCAAGGCATGATATAACCCACTATTAGTTACTTATGCGTTACCAGATAGATACTTAACTTTACAAACCATATGCACTCAGTTCGGGTAGCCCCTATTGCGCAACCTTATTTGCTAGTATTTATTTTATGACGCAGCCTTCACATGAACCCATGAAAAAAGGGTTTTTCACCATCATGGCGGCGCAATTTTTCAGCTCTTTGGCTGACAATGCGCTGCTTGTTGCCGCTATTGAGTTACTAAAAGCATCGGGTGCGCCACTGTGGCATGTGTCTGCTCTGGCTCCCATGTTTGCACTCTTTTATGTGATTTTGGCGCCCTTCGTGGGCGCTTTTGCTGATGCCTACCCCAAAGGCCAGGTGATGTTCATCAGCAACTTCATCAAAGTTGCTGGCTGTGTTTTCATGCTGTTTGGTGGACACCCCTTGTTAGCCTATGCCGTGGTTGGCTTAGGTGCTGCTGCATATTCACCAGCAAAGTACGGCATATTGACTGAGTTGCTGCCTGCATCGCAACTGGTCAAAGCCAATGGATGGATTGAAGGTTTGACAGTTGCTTCCATTATTTTGGGTATATTACTTGGCGGTCAATTGATTGGTGTCAATGTTTCCAGCCACTTGCTGTCATTTGATTTACCTATTTTTCAAACCAGTGTAGACACGGCACCTGAAGCAGCGATTGCTGTCATGATTGTGATTTATGGCATAGCGGCGTGGTTCAACACCCGCATACCAAATACAGGGGCTCCCATTATCCCTATGCCGAAAAACAAACTCTCCCTTGTTCCTGATTTCTGGCAATGCAACAACTTGCTTTGGAAAGACAAATTAGGACAGATTTCGCTTGCCACGACCACCTTGTTTTGGGGTGTATTGGGACCTCACAAGCGTCGTCGCTGGTGGGCGTTATTGTTATTGGCACAGCTGTGGGCGCGGTGATCGCCTCAATGCGTATGACACTGGACAAAGCAACGCGATTGATTCCCTTATGTATCGCCATGGGTGTGCTTATGTTTGGGCTTAACTTCATCAGCAGCATTTGGGTGGCTATACCTTTCCTCATCTTATTGGGTGGATTGGCCGGTTACCTTGTCGTACCCATGAACGCGTTGCTGCAGCACCGTGGCCATAATTTAATGGGGGCTGGACGCTCTATCGCCGTGCAAAACTTCAATGAGCAGGCTTGTATCTTAGGTTTAGGCGGTTTGTATGCCTTGGGTACGGGACTGGGCGTCACAGCATTCGGCATCATTGCCTTTTTTGGCTTTTTAATCACGGCTGTCATGTGGCTCATCATGCGCTGGCACGCCAGCAATTTACGTAAATACCCTGCCGAAGAAGCGCATTTGATCGACATTGCCACGCACGACGGCATGCACGATTAACGCTTAGCACTCAAACACAATGAAACTGTGGGCCGTAGGTGCGTTGGTGGTCAACGCTTTTGTCTGGGGCGTGTCGTGGTGGCCTTTGCGCCAGCTGCAGTCGGCAGGTTTGCATCCTTTGTGGTCTACGACCATTGTGTACTGCTTCGCGTTAGTCGTTGTCTTGTCCATCAAGCCTAAAGCGTGGCAGGGTCTCTTGCAACATCCTCAATTGTGGTTGCTGTTCTTTGCTTCTGGCTTGACCAACGTTGGCTTTAACTGGGCGGTCAGCAT
>JBEGUP010000088.1:0-6775 GCA_041178825.1 Pseudomonadota bacterium
GCCATACAAGCGGGTTTGGGCTTTGTGCCCTTAGCCAAAGAAAATTACCATTTGGTTTGCCTAAAATCCGCTTTAGACCTACCCAGCATCGTTGCGCTGCAAGCCTTGCTGCAAACAGCGCAGTGGCAAAACGAGATTGCCGCCATTCCTGGCTACGCCACCGAGGGCACGGGGCGAAGTGGCAGGGTACTTTCATTGCGCAAAGTGCTGCCATGGTGGGACTATCGTAAACCCTAGTAATACCGCATTTAGGGCTCTCGTATTGATGTTCGCACTCGACAGTTAGCCTGCTTACAAGGATACTGTGCATGCTTAGCTACACCCCCACCACCCTCTAGCTCTGCTTGCACAATCTACAGGAGACATCAACATGATAGGTTTCACATTGAACGGCAAAGCCGTCACTACCAATGCCCCAACGGACAAACCACTGCTGTGGGTACTGCGTGAAGATTTTAATTTGACCGGTACCAAATTTGGCTGTGGTATCGCCCAGTGCGGCGCATGCACGGTGCATTTCAATGGAACGCCTACACGCTCTTGCGTGCTGCCTGTGGCAGCCGTGTCGGGTGCGCAAGTGACAACGATTGAAGCCATCAATGCTTCCAAAGAAGGCAAAGCGCTGCAAGATGCGTGGATTGCCGAGCAAGCGCCGCAGTGCGGCTATTGCCAATCCGGTCAAATCATGGCGGCTGTTGGGGTGCTAAAAGAAGCCCGCGCCCCGCTGTCGCGCGAGCAAGCACTAGAAAAAATGACGGGGAATGTGTGCCGCTGCGGCACTTACAACCAAATCGCCGCTGCTGTGGTGCGCGCCCAGAAAACTTTGGCTTGATAAGGAGTAATACACATGACAACTACCCTTTCAAACATGCAATCGAACAGCAAAATTTCACGCCGCAGCTTCATCATCGGCACGGGCTCTGGCGCGATTGGGCTCAGCTTTGGCGCTGCTGTATCCACATTCGCAGCACTGAATGCCTCCGCGCAAACGACCTCGTTCACCCCAATAGCTTGGGTCAATATCGCGCCTGACAATACCGCGACAATTTACTCCCCCGCTTCCGAAATGGGACAAGGCACCATGACGGCGCTGCCTATCGTGATTGCTGAAAACATGGAGCTGGACTGGGCTAAATGCAAAGTCGTGCACGCACCAGCGGACCCTAAACGCTTTGGCAACCCGAAGTTTGGCGGTGGCATGATTACTGGGTCGTCACGTACCGTGGTGGGCTATTACCAAGCGCTGCGCTTGTCAGGCTTGCAGGGCAAACTGGTGATGATGGACGCTGCCGCTAAAACTTGGGGTGTGCCAGTGAGCGAAGTGACCGCCTCCATGAGCATGGTGCGCCACGCTGGCAGCAACCGCAGCATCAGCTACGGCGCGATTGCCAAAACCGCACAAGCGCCGGCTGAGTTGCCCAAAGTGGACAAAGCAATGCTGAAACCCATGTCGCAATTCAAACTAGTGGGTAAAGAGGTGGCGCGCGTTGATTTGCCTAGTAAAGTTAACGGAAGTGCCGTTTACGGTATCGACACCCGTATGCCTGGCTTGCATTACGCAGCCGTATTGCACGCACCTGTGCAAGGCGAAAAGCCTGAGAAGATTGACGACGCTGCAGCCAAAGCCGTGGCTGGTGTCAAAGCCATTGTGCCGATTGGCGGTGGCGTGGCTGTGGTGGCAGACTCTTTTTTCACGGCGCAAAAAGCGCGCGCTTTGCTGAATGTCACTTGGACGAATACCGCTAAAGGACGCAAATACGACTCCGACGTGGCGATGAAAGAATTTGTCGCTCGCTCTGAAAACTTGGGCGATGCGGGCGTGACTTACTTCAGCCACGGTGATGCTGCCAAAGAAATCGCAGGCGGTGCTCGTACCTTCAAAGCGACTTATACCAGCGAACACGTTGCGCAGTTCACCATGGAGCCCATGAACACAACTGCGAAAGTGGATGGCGACAAAATCGAAATTTGGACGCCATCACAAACCGTTGCTTTCGTGGTGGGTGGCGTTGCAGCAGTCGGAGGATTCAAGCCCGAAAATATTAAAGTCAACATCACGCTGCTGGGTGGCGGTTATGGCCGACGCGTAGAGGCCGAATACGCCGTTGAAGCCATGTTAATCGCCAAAGCCGTGCCAGGCGTGCCTGTGCAAATGATTTGGACGCGTGAAGACGACATGTTGCGCTCCAAGCCTCGCCCGTTGACAGCGCAGCATTTAATTGCCTCGGTCGATGCACAGGGCAAGTTGGTGGGTTTTCAGCACCGAGTGGTTGCAGAAACCATTTACGGCCGTGTGTTGCCGCCCGCTTTCAAAGCAGCGGGCAACAAAGATGCGCCGGTGATGGAAGGTGCCGACGGCGTTTATGCGATTCCCGGCCATTTGGTGCAACAGTGCCTGGAAGACCGTGGCATTGCCTGCAGCTTTTGGCGCGGTGTGGCGCCGGGCTACTTGAAATTCGCCATCGAAACCATGATTGACGAAATCGCCGCTGAGACCAAACAAGACGCCCTGAAAATGCGCATGGATTTGGCAGCTAAATCGCCCCGCGCACAGGCGGTGATGCAAGAAGTCGCCAAAATGTCAGACTACGCCCGCCCCCGCACCGACGGGCGAGCGCTGGGTTTTGCATTTTCAGACACATGGACAACGTTCATCGGTATGGTGGTTGAAGTGTCCATGTACCAAGGCAAGCCAACCGTGCACAAAATCTGGGCTGCGGTAGATTGCGGCCATGCGCTGACGCCGAAAAACATCGAAACACAGATTGAAGGAAGCGCTATTTTTGGCCTGTCCGCCGCATTGGGTGAAAAGCTCAGCTACAAAGCTGGCGAGCCGCAGCAGCGCAACTTGGGCGCTTACACTTTGCTTCGTGCCGCGCAAACGCCTATTGTCACTGTCAAAGTCATGCCTACGGACAACGAACCTGGTGGAATTGGCGAAGTAGGTTTGCCACCAGTAGCGCCAGCAATAGCAAACGCCATCGCCAAGCTGACTGGTAAACGTATTCGCACCCTGCCGTTTCCAGAAACTGTCTAAAAGCTCTCCAAAAGCCATAAAAATCCACCTGCGGGGTGGTTTTTTATTGTTTAACGCCCTAAAACGCTATTATTTTGATAGCTGCTTAGGCAGTAAATACGCCGGCTAGATGCCAATTTAGGCCCTAAAATGAGCTATTTTCAGAAAATCAGTACGCCGAACCTGTTTTCTCGGCAGGTTTGTCGCTGTTATCGCTCTCTAAAGCCTTCTGCTGCGCTTCTGCGGCCGCTTTCATTGCTTCATTGAGCTGTTCTTTTACCTGCGTTTGTATCTGTTTGCTTTGCTCGGCGATATTGCTTGGCATGGCAGGCGTTGCTGCGGGCAATGTCACTACGGCAGGCAAAGTTGCCACTGCGGACAATTGCTTTTTAGCTATCAAACCCACGATGGCGACAACAACAAGTAAGCCGACCAGGCTAAAAATCATGCGCATAAACCAAGCCTTTCCATCCAATTTGACAATGCCCGCTCGTTGTCATTCCCCGCAGCATACATTTGATGTAGTGCGGCATGTGACTCTGGTCTGTGCTGGTTGATCTTGATTTTGCATTGCAAATCAAGCACTTGCAGCTCAAAACCGACGATACCAGCCAGCATTTTGTGCTGATATTCAGTGCCTAAATCTATCCATTGCTGTGCATAGGCCGGTTCTTGGTCGCCAATCAGCTTCTTTAAAAGCCAATCTTTGGCTAATGGGTCATCAATCAGCGTTGCCTGCACGGTGCAATGCACGGCTAGGTAGTTCCATGACGGCACGCGGGCTAGGTCTGGGTAAATTTGTGGCGACAAATAAGCGTTTGGCCCTAAAAAGGTGACCACGGCTTGTGGGCGTTCTTTGAGGTATTTCCAATGTGGGTTGGGTTTAGCGCAGTGGCCCAAAAGTACCAGTCCTGGGTCATCCGCGCCCTGCTCTCCTCTCATTTCCACATGCAACGGCAAATGCGTCACAAAAGGCAAACCCGCATCGTCCACACTGATGAGGGACGCAAACGGGTGTGTTCGCATGATGTCCAGCGCTGGCGCAAGATCTTTGGCTTTGAAATGCGGTGGCTGGTACATCGACGGGTTTGCTCCTTTAACGTGAATTGATTAGCGCATGTAAATGATGGTGAATGCAATCAACAACATCAAGACCAAATAATAACCTGCATCAATCGCAAAAAGCTTCCAAGAGCGCTTTTCCCAAGCCACGCCCAAAAGCAAATTAGGCACAAAAAAGCCTAACCAGGTAAAAATGCCAGCTTGCATGGCTTGCTCAAACTTACCGATGCTAAAAGCCGTTGCACCCCATGTGCTTGGCGTCCACGCTGCAATGTTGCTGTTTAAGACAAAGGCGATCAAGAAAACGCTGAGCACGGTGAGCAACAACGATTTAGCCATCGCAGAAGCGGGTGGTTTCTCAGAATAATCAAAGCCCATTTCCTTGGCCCAAGCTTTGCCAAACAGCGGCGTGTACCAGACAAAGCTGAGGAAAAAGCCAGCAACAGTGGCGACCAAAATAGCGAGGAAGTTGATTTGAATTTCAGGCATGGTAAATAGCTCCTTAAGCTGAGTTGAAGATTAAAAATAATAGCAATGAAAAATGACAAAACTGTGGAAACTTGTCGATTAATTAGTTATATCTATATGAAAATAAATTAATGCAAGTTATCCACGCAAACGAGATCAACACTTACATCGGTGAATAAACAACTTGGCGCACCTCAAGTGCTCCAAACTTAGCCACAGGGCATTTGGCTGCCCATCCCGTTGCCTCTGGCTCGCCAGGTACATCAATCAGGTAGTAACCACCAATTTGGGTATCGCCCGCTAGTGCCAGACCTTCTTTGGTTTGAATGCGTCCATTAGACGCAAACACACGCTGTGCCGTGTCTGGTGCAGCCAATTGACCAGCAGCAAGAAGCACGCCAGCTTGAATGAGCTGGTGGTTGTAGCTCATCATTTCTTCCATCATGCTGGCTTCAGCTTCTTTGGGCATATCGGCAAAACTGGCGGGTTGGACTTGGCAAAGTAAGAGGTATTTCATAAAATTTTCCTTTGGTAAATATTGACGTTAAGTTAAAAAAACTGACTGGGCTGCAAGAAACTCAACTGTAAAAGACCTGAATGCATCACACAATTGCAGCAATAGTTATTTAATTACACATAAAAACTTTGTAATCAATGCTGTTTCAGCTAAGATACAGCGATGCAAACCCTCAGAGGTATTCTTAATTTCACCCGCACGGCGGAGCTAGGCAGCTTTGCCGCAGCGGCGCGTGAACTGGACATTTCGCCCGTTGCAGTGAGTCAAAACATCAGCCGGCTTGAGAAAGGCTTGGGCGTGCGGCTGTTTGCGCGTAGCACACGGGCATTGCAGCTCACCGCTGAAGGCATGGCGTTTTTAGAGCAATGCAAAGCGCCATTGGCTTTGCTGGATGCCGCCTGCAAAGACATAGCCAGCGATGCCGCTCATGCCAGTGGCAAGCTGCGTGCAACCTTAATTTCCCCCGTAGCGTATTTGTACGTGATACCGCTGCTGCCCAAGTTTTTTGAGCGTTACCCCGATATTCAGCTAGAAATTGAACTCAGCGAAGATGCCATGCCGCTCATTCCCAAACGGTTTGACTTGGGTATTCGTATCGGCATGCTCAACGATGCCGCTTTCGTAGCACGCCCACTAGGACCATTACGCATGCTGATGTGCGCATCGCCCGCCTATTTAGCCAAACACGGCACGCCCAAAGTGCTAGACGATTTATCGGAACACGATTTGGTTCAACTGCAAATCACAGGGCGTGAGCAAGCGACGCCTCTCATCCTACAAACCAGAAGCGACGGCGCACGCAGCATGCAAATGTTGCAACTGCCGAGTCGCTTTGTTTGCAATGATTTTCGCGGCATGCTACAAGCTTGCGTCGATGGCGTTGGCATTGCCCAACTGCCACTTCCCGTCGCTTTACAGGCGCTGCGCCAGGGCTTGCTCAAAACCGTTTTGCCTGTTCACGCCCCCGAAGGCTTGCAACTCTTCATCCACTACCCCAGCCGCAAACAGCTACCCGCCAGAGTCCGTGCCTTTGTTGATTTTTGTATCGAACATTTGGGCGGTCATGCTGATTTAAGCGCAGATGTGACAGAATTTTTAGCGCCATAACGCCATAAAACGCTACGCAGGCCAGCGCCCCAAGTGAATATGCTTGGTCTGCCCCAGCAGGCTGTGCACCAAAACGAAGTCATGTGCTGACCAGCTGACAGGTTCAACCGCCTGCTCAGGGATGCCTTGGTCGTCATACATCAGCGTCACATGTGGTGCAAACTTGGCATTGGCGCGCGGCCCTTGTAAACCGACGCGGCACATGGCGAGGTACATCGTCTTTTGAAACGCCATCAAAGCCGCCAGCCCACCATCATGGCGTTCATTCCCCCGCATCACAAACGGCCGGTTCCGCGGGCGGCCAGCAAAACTCATCGCGCGGTCAAAAGTCACCTCAAAAGCGGGCATCGCAATCGTCGAAGCCACGTTTTGAGCCGCTTCAACCAACCCATTCGGCAACCCACCTGCGTAGTCGCCTACATGATGCAGCGTGACGTGCAAGCGATCGTTTGAGAGTGATTTGCCAGTTAAACCGTGCTGGTCGCGCAGTTGTTGGGAGGTTTTGACGATTTGGGGGATGGCTTCTTCGCTGGGGAACAGGGCGAAGAAGAGGCGGTCGGTGGGTTTGGATGGTGGGATGGCCCCGAAGAGGTCAGAAGCTTGGG
>JBEGUP010000089.1:0-13081 GCA_041178825.1 Pseudomonadota bacterium
TCAGTTTGGGCGCCATTTTTAAAAAACAGCAACGAGGGCATACCAAAGATTTTTATTGAGGGATCAAATTTCGGGAAATCCTTCCAGAGCGCCCATTGCACGCGGGCAAATATGACGGGGTTTTTGTATCGTTTTTCAGCAATTTGATCAAAGATTTTGTCCGCGCCAACACAATATCCGCACTTTGGATCAGAGGAATTGAGTTGAACGACCACAGTTTTGTACTGTTTGGTGAATGCAAGCAATTCGTCTGCACTAAGCTCGACTACAGGCGCTGCTGCAATTGCATTTGCGCTGATAAAGGAACCTACCACCAACAACATGACACTTAACTTTCGCATACAAATCCCCGCGCTTACGAACAACTTATTTCTCATAAAAACCTTTGCTAATTTTCACCATATAGAAAGACCCCATCATTGGGCTGCTGGAATCACTTTCAAAGCGATAGCGACCATTTATTTCTCCTCCGCCTGCAGCGCCTGTCAGCCACAAAGCTTGTGATTTAGAACCTTCAACGTGGGTTGTTCCCTGCCAGACACCATGCATGTCGATGTCGCACTTTATATTGCTACCACCTGCAAACGAATAACCCGATTTCGTAGGTGCATCTGAAACGCTACGCGCTTCAAACGAACGGCCAATGTTGCTGATAAGTAATCGAAACTTGCCTTGCACAGCGCCATCAAGGTTGCCTTCATAGACACCCACGCAGTTGTCGTTGTCATCAGAAGTTTCTGCCTTAGGTAATTGCGGCACACTACTCGTTACGGGTGACCTGACAGCAATTGGCTTAGGCTTTGCGGGTTTCTGTTGATCTGGTTGAAGTGGCGTACTTACGGTTGGCGTCTGTTCTCCATCGTCATTGTTAGCGTCTTTTGCACTCCCGCCTTTGATCGTCGCTGGAATATCGCTACCAGTTAATTTCCCATTTGATTTTTCAGGAAATTCGATGCTTGAAAAATAGACAACCTTTCGCCCATTCGATGCGATAACTGAAATCACATAAGTTTTGCCTGAGTTTGTGTATTGCGCAGGTAGCCGATAATTTTTTAGCGATGCCGGAATGATGAGTTGATGCAGCACAGCATTTTTAGCACCACTGACAGCTAACGCTTTGTCAACAAGGCTAATGCTGGCTATCGTCGTACCTGGCGGCATAGACCACCTAGCGACACCATCAACCACGCTGATAGGCTCAAAAGGTTTTGATTCGCTGAACGTGTGATTTAACTCAAAAATACTCCATGTGCCGTGAGGTGCAATGTAGTACTCAATGCAATTCGGCACTTTGACAAACTGCTTGCCTTTGTTGACGACATATGTGCCGGTGTAATGCTTGTCTTTAGCGATATAGCGACCGTTATAAGAGCCTGTTTGGAATGTGTAGTCCACCTGTCCTGACCACTCGCCCTTTAAAGTGCCATTGATCTTTTCCCCTTTGATTTCACCCACACTTTTTGATTGGCATCCCACAAAAGTGAAATCCATCAAGCCTTTGAATGATTGATCGCCTGACGGCAAGTTGAGATACAACAACCCAGGTGTTGGGTCTTCTGGGTTTGCGGTCGGATCTTCGTGATACGCACCGATGTGGAGTCCGCTTGTTTGCGCAGACAGCTGAAAACTAGCCAATCCGATTAAGAAACATAGAATATATTTGCTTACGGCATGCGTATGCATAAAACGAGAGAATGTCATGCAAAAATCCGATCAAACGATTAGGCGTCAAAACTTCACCAACTCAACCCGACGGTTCAGTGCTTTATTGTCTTCAGAGTCGTTCGCAACCAAAGGTTTGTCTGCGCCGAAACCAGTCGCTTTTAGGCGACTCGCCTCTATGCCAGTTTGAACTAACTTATTTAAAACGGTACGAGCCCGTTCGGCAGATAAGCTTCTATTTCTTACTGGTATGCCTGTGTTGTCTGTGTGCCCTTCGATGGAGACTTTCAGGTCAACATTTTCAGACAACAGCTTTGCTATTTCAGCAACCACTTGTTGACCATCTTCTTTGAGCGTTGCTTTGTCAGTATCAAAATTGATACTCAAAACAGCTTTGCCGTTTTCATCTATTTGCTTTTGAATGTCATCGGCTTCAATGCTTTTTATCGTCTGTTTGAACTCACCCTTTTGAACTATTTGTATCTTGCCACCTGCAGAATTGGTTTGTAGCATGACGTATATCTCAACAGTTTTTTCAGGTTTCAAAAGATACAATTGCACGGGGTCGTCAGATTGAAAACTCATCGCGCCTTGCGTGTGTCTTATTTTGTTGCTGAATTTGTTGAACTCAGCTCTTGGAACAATGCCGTCGTACACTTTTTTAGCACCAATGGAGATCAAGTAACTCTCGTAACTTTTATCAACAAACGGTTTTGACCAAACGCTGCCGCTGAGTTTTGAAATATCCGCCTTGAAGCTCGCCCCCTCAATAGCAACCAAAGTGCCATTCAGCGGCACGTAGGTTTCATCAAACTCTTTGGTTTCACCGCCGCCATTGCGATATTCTGTATGTGTAGGTGCAGTCAAAAACGGAAATGCTCCTTGATCTTTGTTTGGCCACTCAATCGACTGAACCAATTCAGTTTTTCTAATGATTTGAATTTTTCCACTCGCAGTGTTGGTTTGAAACATCACGACGACTTCGGTACCGTCGGTGTGGCGAATCGCGTAAACTTTTACTGGGTCTTTGTTCCAAAAATCAATGCTTCCTTCTGTGCCACCTATGTAGTATTTGACTTTTTCAACCGCATCACGAGGCATACTGCCATCAAAAACTTTAACGCCCCCTAAGCCGACTATGAACTGTTCATAGCTTTTGCTAACAAAATGCTCTTGCCACTGTTGGCCAGAAACAGCGTTTATGTGTGCCTTAAACGACTCACCAGCAACCGCGACAAAACCCGCTTTCGTAGGGATGTAAGTCACATCAAAGTCTCTTCGTTCTCCACCACGATTGATGTACTCCGTCCTGTCTGGCGCTGAAAAGTAAGGAAATGAGCCCAGCTTCTTTGATGATGTTGGGATGCTCTTAAAGTCTAAGGACACACCTCGGGCACTGTCTGTATTTGCAGAACGTCCCGACTGCTCTGTTGTGATTGTTCCGGCATAAGCTGACTTGATTTTTTGAAACAATACTGAGGCATCTTTTTCAAGACCTGGAGAGCCTCCGATTTCATTGCCATTTTTAAAGAATTTCTGCTCTGGCACGCCTGTTACCACTAGCGGCGCAGTGAATACTGGAAATTTGCTCCACGGCGCAGACCATTGAACACGCGCAAAAACAACAGCTGGGTCGAACCGTTTTACCGATATCGCATCAAACACAGTGTCAGCGCCCACACAATAGCCACATCTTGGATCTGAAGACGTTATTTGTAAAACCACATTTGCATGTTTAGCAACAAAAGCTGGTATTTCGCTTGCGCTTAGCTCAGTCACAGTTGGCGCGGCGGCAGCTGGCCAAGCATTCAACATCATTGCAAAGGTAAGTGCTTTTAGTAAATTTTTAATCAACATGTCGTTTGTTCAATTTATGGAGACGTCTGAAGGAGGATTAAAACTTCACCAACTCAACCCGACGGTTCTTCGCCTTGTTCTCTTCGCTGTCATTGGCGACCAGCGGTTTGTCTGCGCCGAAACCGGCAGACTTTAGGTTGCCTTTGTCAATGCCAGTGCTGACCAACGCCAACATGACGGCGTTAGACCGCTCGGCTGACAGCGCTTTGTTTCGCTCAGCGGAGCCGGTGTTGTCGGTATGGCCTTCAATGGACAATTTCAAAGCGGGTGCGCCTTTGAGCAATGCCACAATTTGATTGACCACGTCTTGGCCATCTGCTTTGAGGGTTGATTTGTCTGTATCAAAATTGATGTTGACTATGGCTTTGCCAGTGGCATCAATGTCTTTTTTCATGCCTTCAGCAGAGTATTTTTGGATAGTTTGTTTGAACTCTTTGAGTTCGACGAATTTGACGTAACTTGCAGCGCTATTTGAAGAAACTTGAATCATGAGCTTCTTTTCTTTTTGTTTGAACGCGTAAAAACGTACTGGGTCACTGCTATCAACGCCAGAAACCATGTAACGGTACTCTGCATCTTTGTCTGTTTTCTTCAGTTCATCGCGCAGTTCTCTTGGCACAGTGCCTTTAAATAAAAGTTTAGCTCCGAGGCCTAGGATGTAAGCATCCATACTTTTATCGAAAACGTATTGGTTAAAATTTTTACCGCTTTCCGCCATAGCAAACCATAGCGTTGTTACCCGTCCCTCCGCAGGGTAAAAGTTTGCACCTGTATAGGTAATTAACTTTCCAAAATCTTCCTCTTTTGTGAAACCTTTCGTGGAAAGACGACCTGATTCGTTCTGAACCATCAACAAGTCAGGCGCTTTGAAGTAAGGATATGCGCCAATATCACCAGTTGCCTCAGGCACAGTGCTCCAATCCAATTCCGCCATCAATGTAGCTGGCGCAGTGGGATTTGCTGCCGCTGGAGCGACTACTGCTGGTGCAACTGCTGCAGGCGCTGCAGGTGCAGCCACTTTTTCAGGCGCTTTCTTACAAGCGGTCAGGCTGATGGCTAAACCTAAAGCGATGATATTTAATGTTAATTTCATGTAATGAGACTTTGTGGAAGTGAGAGTTAACAAGATTTAAGATATTCAATGAAAACTGAATGCCGAATGAACTTGGAATTATCGACGAGATTGAACGTCTATTTGCTCGGGCGAGAGCATAGAGATGTAAGATTTTCGTTACTTTTGGAGCAGCAAAAGAATTAAAATTGCACCAATGAATACATCTGTAGCCGGCGTATTTAAAGCCTAAGTAGCTATATTATTTATAGTAAAAAAACACACTGATGCGGTAAAGTCAAATCGCCAACGGATCCACATCCACCGCCCAGCGGATCATGCCTTTTTGCTTGGTAGTTTGCAAAATACCCTGCCATTGGCTCAAAAACTGCTGCAAAGCTTTGCGCGAGTGGGATTCGACCAGCATTTGGGCGCGTTCTACATTGGCGATGCGTTGGATGGTCATGGGGACTGCCGGATAGAGGGTGATGTGCTCGAAGCCGGGGACGGAGTCTGCCAGCTCATTCGCCGATTCACTGGCTGCCGTCAAAAACGCTTGGGCGGCTTCTTGGGTGCGGGCTTCTGCGCGCACGAGGGCGCTGTAGCCGAAGGGCGACATGGCTGCCATTTCGCGCTCTTTGAGCTGCTGGGCGGCAAAACCGGCGTAGTCGTGCTGTTTGAGCGCCAGATACAGCGGGTGCTGCGGGTGGTGGGTTTGCACCCACATCTCGCTGGCGGCACCTTGCGACGCTTCACGCCCGGCACGGCCAGCCGCCTGCATTAGCAAGCTGAACAAGCGCTCAGGTGCGCGGAAATCGCTGGAGAACAAAGCGCCGTCTGGGTTGATCGCCGCCACCAGCGTAATATTGCGGAAATCGTGCCCTTTGGCAATCATTTGCGTGCCGACCAGCACATCTACCTCACCCGAATGCACCTGCGCCAGCTGCTGCTGCAGCGCACCTTTGAGCTTGGTGGTGTCGGCGTCGATGCGGGAGATGCGCACAGGTTCACCATCTGGGCGCTTGACGTGCGAGAGCAAATTAGCCAAGTTTTCTTCTAGCTGCTCGGTGCCGCGACCGATGGTGGTGATGTCCAAATTGCCGCAGGCTGGGCAGGCACGCGGCACGCGCTGGGTAAAGCCGCAGTGGTGGCAGCGCAGGGTACGGTCGATTTTGTGAAACACGCGGTAAGCGCTGCAATGGGGGCATTCGCTTTTCCAGCCGCAATCACCACAATGCAGCACGGGCGCAAAGCCACGACGGTTGAGGAACAGCATGGCTTGCTCACCACGGGCGATGCGCTCGGCAATGGCGTTCAGCAATGGCGGCGATATCACCGTTTTCTTGGGCTGGTGCTCCATGTTGACGGTGATGACTTTGGGCAACACACCGCCGCCTATGCGCTCAGCCATGGTCAGCCGAACGTAGCGTCCTGCAGAATCATCTTTACCCGCGCTGCTGTGGTGCCAGCTTTCAAACGATGGCGTGGCAGAGCCCAAAATGACTTTGGCATTCTCCAATTTGCCTCTGTACACCGCCAAATCACGGGCGGAATAGCGGGCGCCCTCTTGGCTTTTGTAGCTTGGGTCGTGCTCTTCATCGACCACAATCAATTTTAAATTTGGCATGGAGGCAAAAATCGCCATCCGCGTGCCCAGCACCACACGTGCGGTGCCCATATGAGCGGATAACCAACTTTTTAAGCGCTGCGGGTTGGTCATGCCGCTGTGTAAGGACACCACGGCAGCATCGCCGTAAAGCGGGCAAATGCGCTCGCGAACGCGGTCTTCAAGCTGCGGGGTGAGATTGATCTCTGGCACCATCATCAGCACTTGGGCGGTTGGGTCGTTTTGCAGGGCTTCTAAAGCTGCGTGTAGATAAACTTCGGTTTGCCGCTGCCAGTGGCGCCAAACAGCAGAAAGGGGCCTTTCTTAGAAGAAATATCATCTATAGCCCGCATTTGTTCTGCCTGAAGCGCTATTTTATTAATAGCATTTTCATCAATAATATCGGCTCGCTTAGTCGGTGCAGCGTTGACTTTTGTGCGTTCAGTTTGACGTTTTAAGCGCCGCTCTACTTGCAGCGCGTCTAAGGTTCGCAACTGCGGCGGCAGCGCGGCTAAAGCGACTTCGCCCAAAGAGCGTTGGTAATAGTTGGCGGTGAATGACACCAGTTTGAGCCATGCGGGCGAGACGGCTTGGATGCCAAGGCCTGCCGTGATCGCTTTCAATTCGAGCTCTTTGCCTTGCGCCGTAAACATAGGTTCGGGCGGCAAGTCCAATTTACCCCAAACCACGCCCAACAATTCGCGCGACCCCAAAGGTACACGGACGAACGAACCCACCTGCAGCAACTGGTCGCTGAGGTACGTCAACAAGCCCGCCAACGGGCTGTGTGCAGGAGTTTGAACGACGATGGAGTACCAATAAATCATGCGGGATTTATCTTAGATTAGTGTACGGATATTGATGCATAATTTGCATGAACTAGATGGGGACTTGGATGTATGGTCAAAAAAGCACCGCGACGCACGGCTGAACGTATTTTAGAGGTCACACTGGACCTCTTTAACCGTTTTGGCGAACCCAATGTCTCCACCACGCTGATTTCGGCCGAATTGCGCATCAGCCCGGGCAATTTATACTACCACTACCCCGCTAAAGATGAGTTGATCAACGCACTGTTTGACCGTTTTGAGCGCTCTTTGAATGAAGTTTTGAATGCAAGTGACGGCGTGCGTAACGTGGAAGACGCTTGGTTTTACATGCACACTTTGTTTGAATTGATCTGGGAATACCGCTTTTTATACCGCGATTTGAACGATTTACTGAGCAAAAACCGTCGCTTAGAAACGCATTTTCAATCCATCCTGAAAAACAAAACCCATTCGGTCAAAGCCCTGCTGGACAGCATGAGCCGCAGCGGTGCGGTGACGATAGATTCACGCGAAGTTGAGCCCACTGCTACCAGTATGGTGGTGGTGCTAACGTATTGGCTGAGTTTTGAGTACGTGCGCGACCCACGCCATGCGCTTGAGCCTGAGCATGCGCAAGTGGCCTTGCTGCGCGGCGCGCATCATGTCCTCAATCTTCTCGTTCCTTATTTAGAGCCGCAACAACGCAGCCATTTGTTGACGATTGTGGGAACGTATACCTCACCTGCTGAAATAAAACTTGGCTGAAAATATGTCTAAAGATATGTCTAATTGGACGCCATTTCCGCATCTGGGTGAATACACCTTTGACGCCGCCAGCGTGAAGAAACACTGGACTAAATTGCACGCCGGTGATGCCGAGCCTTTGCCGACGAACGAGAAGCTGTTGGAAGCATGGGCATTGTTTCATTCAGGTGAATTTGAAAAAGCTGCTGAGCTTGGTCTGGCTTTAGCTACCAATGGCTTGATCGCTGGTTTAACGGTGGCGAACAAAGCCACTTGCATTTATGCCAACTATTTAGAAGTCAATGAAAGCGCCAAGCTAGCGCTTTTTATGGACGTAGCGCAACGTGCGGAAAAGCAAGTTCACGACCCTGCCATCAGTGCTGAATCTTTGCCGAATGCCTACTACTGGCAAGCTTATGCCTTGGGACGCTATAGCCAAGGCATCAGCGTTGCCAAGGCGTTAGCACGCGGCTTGGGTGGCAAGATCAAAGATGCGCTTGAAAAAACCATTGAATTGCAGCCGAAGCATGCTGATGCACATATCGCGCTGGGTGCTTTTCATGCGGAAGTGATTGATAAAGTGGGTTCGTTGATTGGCAATATGACCTATGGTGTCAAAAAGGACGCTAGCTTCAGTTTTTTTCAAGAAGCGCTTCGACTCAATACCAACTCTGCAATCGCAATGATTGAACAGGCCAATGGTTGGGTCATGCTGGAGGGTGAAAAGCGCCTCGCAGAAGCGACCAAATTGTACGAAATGGCCTCCGCCACACTACCTTTTGATGCGATGGAACGCTTGGATGTTGATCTGGCCAAAGCAGAGCTGAACGATTAGGTTAAGCGATTGATTTCATCGATTGCTACAAATTAAATAAATAGAGACATTGCAGGTTAATTATGGATACCAAGTGGTTAGAAGATTTCATCAGTTTGGCTGAAACGCGCAGTTTTAGCCGTTCCGCGCAGTTGCGTCACGTCACGCAGCCAGCATTTTCGCGCCGTATTCAGTCGCTGGAAGCGTGGGCTGGTACGGATTTAGTGGATCGCAGCTCGTACCCGACCAAGCTCACCGCTGCGGGCGACACGCTTTACGACCAGTCGCTGGAGATGCTGCGCGCCTTGCAAAGCACGCGAGCCATGTTGCGTGGGCACACGTCAGCGGGGCAAGATGTGATTGAATTTGCCGTGCCGCACACCCTGGCTTTCACGTTTTTTCCGGCTTGGATGTCCATGTTGCGACAAAGCTTTGGCCCGATCAAAAGCCGGTTGATGGCGCAAAACGTGCATGATGCTGTGCTGCGCTTGGTTGAGGGTAGCTGCGATTTGTTGATTGCGTACTTTCATTCATCGCAACCGTTTCAACTGGACGCGTCACGCTATGAAATGGTGAGTTTGGGGCAAGAGGTGATTGCCCCCTACGCCAAACCGAATGCAGATGGTTCACCCATGTTTGAGTTGCCCGGACGTGCTGGCCAGCCTTTACCCTACCTTGGCTATGCGCCTGGTGCATATTTGGGCATGGTAGTTGACCAAATTTTGAAGCAATCCAAAACCGCAATTCACCTAGACCGCGTGTATGAAACTGACATGTCGGAAGGCCTCAAAGCCATGGCATTGGAAGGGCACGGCATTGCCTTTTTACCGCACAGCGCGATCAAAAAAGACTTGCGTGCCAAACGTTTGGTCAGCGCCTGCCCTGAAGGCATGAGCGATTTGACCATGACCATGGATTTACGCGCTTATCGCGAAAAGCCGACTGGCAAAGAAGCGAATAAAGGCGCTGCGCAAGCACTTTGGGAATATTTGGTGGCGAATAGTTCTAGTTGAGTTTGTTTTAGGGTTTTTTGAGACAATAGGCGCATGACAACTCAACAACCAGCTACTCTAACCATAACCCGCCCCGACGACTGGCACTTGCATGTGCGCGACGGCGACGCACTCAACACCGTAGTTCCGCACACTGCCGCACAATTCGGCCGCGCCATCATCATGCCCAACCTGCGCCCGCCTGTCACCACAGCCGCGCAAGCCTTGGCCTACAAAGCGCGTATTCAGGCTGCCGTGCCCGCAGGCATGACGTTCGAGCCGCTGATGACGCTGTATTTGACCGACAACCTGCCGGCCGACGAAATCAAACGCGCCAAAGACGCGGGCGTGGTTGCCGCCAAACTCTACCCGGCTGGCGCGACCACCAACAGCGATGCTGGTGTGACTGATTTGCGCAAAACCTACAAAACACTGGAAACGATGCAACGCGCAGGCATGTTGCTATTGGTGCATGGCGAAGTCACATCGCCTGATATTGATTTGTTTGATCGCGAAGCCGTGTTTATTGACACGCAATTGATGCCGCTGCGACGCGATTTTCCAGAGCTCAAAATCGTGTTCGAGCACATCACGACGAAAGAAGCTGCGCATTACGTGCGTGATTCGGACAAGTTCACTGCTGCCACGGTTACAGCACACCACTTGCTGTACAACCGTAATGCGATCTTTACGGGCGGCATTCGTCCCCATTACTACTGCCTACCTGTGCTGAAGCGTGAAACACATAGGCTCGCCTTGGTGGAAACCGCCACCAGTGGCAACGCAAAGTTTTTCTTGGGCACTGACAGTGCGCCTCACCCTGCAAACCTGAAAGAGCATGCTTCTGGTTGCGCCGGTTGCTACACCGCTCACGCCGCGATTGAAATGTACGCTGAAGCTTTCGATGTAGCAGGCGCCTTGGACAAATTAGAAGCTTTTGCCAGCTTCAACGGCGCTGATTTTTACGGCTTGCCACGCAACCTAGGCACCATCACCTTGAAGAAAGAAAGCTGGACACCGCCTGAGAGCTTTACTTTTGGCGAAGCAGCGCTCAAACCACTGCGCTCCGGGGAAGCCTTGCCTTGGCGCATGGTTTAGAAGTCATTGATTGGTCAGCCCCGTGGCTGACTCATTTGCGAGAAAAAGGCGAGTTTACAGCGCAGCAATCACATGAGAATACGCCGCTGTATGAAACACTGAACCAATGTTTAGCCAGCCCCGTGCGCTTTGTGCCACAAAGCAGTTTGCCTAACGGCGTGGCTTATGAGCAGTTCATTTTTAACTCCCAGCAATGCCCCACGCGTGATGGTTTGCATGATTTTTTCAACGCTTTGTGCTGGGATCAATTCCCCCGCACCAAAGCGCGACTCAACCAACTGCAGGCCGAACAGATCGCTCAACTGGGCTCGGTCACTCAGCGTGGTGCTGTGCGTGACGCTTTGACGGTGTTTGACGAAAACGGCGCTTTACTTATTGCGCCGCCCGAGCTGTGGAACGCGTTGATCGCCATGGATTGGCAGCGTCTTTTTGTCACCTTGCGCCCTCTTTGGTGGCAAGCGCATCTCATCCCTTTTGGTCACGCGTTGCTGGAAAAGCTGGTTCAACCCAGAAAACCCATCACCGCGCACGTTTATATTACACAATTTACTATTAATAATATAGCTAAAGAGGCAATAAACACGAAGGCTGCATCTCAATTTTATGATGTTTTAGACGCATGCGTAGCTGCGGATCTGTCTGCCGAGAAATTAGCGACCAAACCGTTTGCCCCTCTACCTGTCTTGGGTGTTCCAAACTGGTGGGCAGCCAATGAAGACCCGCAGTTTTATGATGATGAAGCCATCTTCAGGAAGCGCCGAGTGTGAAATTTGCCCATCTCTGTAAGATTCCCGCCATAAATTCTCCTAAGATTTGTAGGAATTAGGGTGAGATTGCTTGATTTTTAACAGTTTGCCCCTACTATTCGCCGTAACGGCAATGGTTTGCCTTTTAGAAAGTGAAATTAAACATGAAACGCATATTTTTGTTCATCTTGACCAACTTGGCCGTGATGGTTGTGCTCGGCTTGATCACCAGTATTTTTGGTTTAAACCGTTACATTGGCCCTAATGGCGTCGCGCTTGGGCCTTTGCTTGGTTTCTCGTTGGTGATGGGTTTTGGCGGCGCGATTATCTCGTTGTTGATCAGCAAACCCGTCGCGAAATGGAGTCAAGGCGTCAAAATCATCAACGAACCGCAAAATGCAGACGAAGCTTGGATTGTGCAAACCGTGCGCCAATTTGCTGACAAAGCGCGCATTGGCATGCCTGAAGTCGGCATTTACGAAGGTGCGCCCAACGCGTTTGCAACTGGTGCGTTTAAAAACTCCGCTTTGGTGGCCGTATCAACTGGCTTGTTGCAAGGCATGACCAAAGAAGAAGTTGAAGCCGTGATTGGCCACGAAGTCGCGCACATTGCCAATGGCGACATGGTAACCATGACTTTGATTCAAGGCGTGATGAACACCTTCGTCGTTTTCGCCAGCCGCGTGATAGGTTCGCTGGTAGATGGTGCGTTGCGCAAAGGCAGCGACAGCTCTGGCCCTGGCATCGGTTACATGATCACGACGCTGGTGTTAGATATCGTATTTGGCTTTTTGGCCAGTATCGTCGTGGCATGGTTCTCTCGTCAACGCGAATTTCGCGCCGATGCAGGTGCAGCCAAACTGATGGGACGCCCTCAACCGATGATCCATGCGCTGCAACGCCTGGGTGGTATGACGCCGGGTGAATTGCCAAAAAGCATGGCAGCCATGGGCATTGGCGGCAGCATGGGCGCTTTGTTCAGCACCCACCCGCCGATGGAAGAGCGTATTGCGGCGCTGCAAAACCCGCAAGCTTGATTATTTGGCGAGCAAGCTGAGCGCTAAACTGAGGTAGCACTACGCAGGCTAAGTGCTACGGCCTCAGCCACTTTGATGCCATCTACGCCAGCTGACAAAATTCCGCCTGCGTAGCTGGCGCCTTCTCCCGCTGGAAACAATCCCCGCACATTTAGACTTTGGAAATCTTCGCCTCGCGTCATCTTTATAGGTGACGATGTGCGGGTTTCGACACCGGTAAGCACGGCATCTGGCAAATCGAAACCTTTGATTTTTTTGGCAAATGCAGGAATCGCTTCACGTATCGCTTCAATCGCGTAGCTAGGCAATGCTGCGGCTAAGTCCACCAACTTCACCCCCGGCTTGTACGATGGATCCACACTGCCAAGTGCTGTTGAAGCTTTGCCCTTGACAAAATCACCGACCAACTGCCCAGGGGCTTCATAAGTGCTGCCGCCCAAGACATACGCGGCGGATTCCAACCGACGCTGAAAACCAATACCCGCCAAAGGGTGGCCAACTGGAAAATCATCGGATACAAAGTCTTTGGGCTCTATACCCACCACAATGCCCGCATTGGCGTTACGTTCGTTGCGAGAATACTGGCTCATCCCGTTAGTAACAACGCGCCCCACTTCGCTGGTCGCAGCCACCACCGTGCCGCCTGGGCACATGCAAAAGCTGTA
>JBEGUP010000090.1:0-6660 GCA_041178825.1 Pseudomonadota bacterium
CTACTGCGCCAGCTCCCAACTCCGTCGCTCCTGCAGCACCTGCCGCTCCCGCGATGGATTCTGGTGGCGGTGGCGGCAATCCCGCTACGCAGTTCCGTAATTTGATGGTTGCTCAGTTAGCGCTAACACCTGCTCAAATCGAAAAGGTAGATGCGATTTATGCCGATGCTCGACCCAAATTTATGACATTACGCGATTTGCCGCAAGACGAGCGTGGTAAAGCCCGTGAAAAAATCACGGCTGAAATTCGCGCCCAGTTGCGTGACCAAATGACGGCTGAGCAAAAGCCTAAGTTTGACGCTTTGGTAGCCGCCGCAGCCAACCGCCAAGTCACCCGTGGCAAGATTTATCTGATGGGCGCGGACGGCAAACCGAAAGCTTACAACGTGCGCTTGGGCATCACCGATGGCAGTAGTACGGAGCTGATAGTGTCGCCCAATTCGCCAGATGCGGCAGAGTTGAAAGAGGGCGCTGCGGTGATTATTGGCACAGTCAACACCGGTGCTACGGCGGGATCAAGTTCCAGTAGCGCACGCCCCGCTGGCGCAACTGGTCCACGGATGCCTTTCTAAGACTTCGACAAGCTCAGTCCGAACGGAACACGCATGACAGAAAACCTGATTCAAGCCCGCGATTTGGTCAAAACCTACACCATGGGTGACCAAACCGTGCATGCGCTGCGCGGCGTGTCCATCGACATTGCCAAAGGCGATTTCGTCGCCATCATGGGCGCATCGGGCTCGGGTAAATCGACGCTGATGAATATTTTAGGTTGCCTCGATTTGCCAACCACCGGCCACTACCATCTAGCAGGCGAAGCGGTCGAAGGCATGGCGCAAGACCAGTTGGCATCGATTCGCAACCGACGCATTGGTTTTGTCTTCCAGCAGTTCAACCTGCTGCCAAGAACCAGCGCCTTGGAAAATGTTGAGCTGCCCATGGTTTACGGCGGCATCAAAGCGCCTGAGCGTCATGCGCGGGCGATGAAAGCATTGACACAAGTTGGTTTGGGTGAGCGTTTTCACCACACGCCAGCAGAATTGTCCGGCGGGCAGCAGCAGCGTGTAGCCATAGCTCGGGCGCTGGTGAATTCACCACAGCTGATATTGGCGGATGAACCGACGGGAGCGTTGGATTCGCAAACCTCAGAAGACATCATGAACCTGCTCACCGAGCTGAACAAAACTGGCATGACCGTGGTTTTGGTTACGCACGAGCTTGACATTGCTGAATGGGCGCGTCGCAAGATTGTGTTTAAAGATGGGCACATCATTGAAGATTTGGTGCAAACACAAAAAGGTGTTTCAGCATGAACTTCTTCGCCGCCGTCCGCAGCGCTTTCAGAGCCTTAGCCGCCAACACTCTTCGCAGCATTTTGACCATGCTAGGCATCATCATCGGCGTAGCAGCGGTTATCACCATGATTGCCGTCGGCCGTGGCGCAACTGACCGCGTGCAAGAGCAAATGAAGGGCTTGGGTTCTAACATCATGCTGGTCATGCCTGGTGGCTTGACGGCAGGTGGTGTGCGACTTGGCGCTTCCACAGGGCAGGGTTTGTCTGAAGACGATGCCAACGCCATCGCGCGTGACGTGCCCGAAGTGCAAGTCGCCGCGCCCTCCATGCGCACAGGCGCGCAGGTGATTGCGGGCAACACCAATTGGAGTACCAGCATCATGGGCAGCACCAATGACTATTTGGAAGCCCGCGAATGGCCATTGCAAAGTGGCCGTGCATTTGAAGCCGCCGAGATTCAAGGCTCCGCCAAAGTCGCCATGATTGGTCAAACGGTGGCAACGCAATTATTTGGCGAAGCTGACCCCTTAGACCAAGTCATCCGTATCAAAAAAGTGCCAGTCACCATCATCGGTGTACTCGGTAAAAAAGGACAAAACTCTTTGGGGCAAGACCAAGACGATATTGTGGTCGTGCCCATTTCCACCTACCGCAACCGCATTCAGGGTGGCAATGCCGGTAAGTTGAAGCGTATTGGCTCCATCAGCGTCAAGGTCAAAGAAGGCCAAAGCATGAAAATTGCCGAAGAAAACATCAAAGACCTGCTGCGCCAGCGCATGAAAGTGCAGTCTGGCGGCGATGATCCATTTACCATCCGCAATTTGACGGAAATTTTGCAAGCCCAAGAAGAATCCAGCAAAGTCATGACCATGCTTTTGGCTGCTGTCGCGGGCATCAGCTTGGTGATTGGTGGCATCGGCATCATGAACATCATGCTGGTCAGCGTGACCGAGCGCACCCGCGAAATCGGTCTGCGCATGGCCGTAGGCGCACGCGGCAAAGACATCTTGACCCAGTTTTTGATCGAGGCGGTGACGCTCAGCTTGATAGGTGGTGCGATTGGTGTGATGTTGGGTGCCGTCGCCACCTGGGCGGTTGGTCAGTTCGCTGGTTGGCAGGTCAGTATGACGCTGGCATCGATATTCCTAGCGACTGGTTTCTCAGCCTTTGTGGGAATTTTCTTTGGGTTTTATCCAGCCAGAAAAGCGTCGAAATTGTTGCCGATTCAAGCGCTTAGGTATGAGTAATTAAAAAGCTCGATCGACTTAAATGTGTGACTGCTTCTTTCAGTATTCATCTATTTTGAATAGCTATTTACGAGGCTACATACTTTTTCAGCAAGGCTTGTAAAGCGTCAATTTTGAATGGCTTGGATAGGTAATCATCCATTTGATGTGCAATGCACTGTTCTCTATCGCCTTCTAATGCGTTAGCTGTCATCGCAATGATGACCGATTTTTTAACAAAAGAGCTTTTTTCACGTTCTCGAATAATGCTGGTTGCTTCGTAGCCACCCATCACTGGCATTTGTAAATCCATCAAAATCAAATCATAGGTTTCTTTGGCATGCCACTCTAAGGCTTCGATGCCGTTATTAGCTATATCGAAATGGTGCCCCCATTTTTTGAGCAAGGCTGTGGCAAGTTTCTGATTCAATGGATTGTCTTCAACAAGCAATATATGCATGGAGTGCATAGCTGCAACTGTTGTCATTTGCTCACTTAAAGCAAGAGGATTGAAAGTGACAGATTTTGGGCTAATAGCGGCTGAAACTGCGAGATGAATTTCATCTGGGTTAGCAGGTTTTAAAATGTAGTCTCGAATATTGGTTGATGCCTTATAGCTTTGAAAATCATTGGCGCGACTGCTTGAGGACAGCATAACAATAGGAATGTGTTTGGCATTCTCAAGCTTAAAAAGTGCAGCAGCGGTTTCAAAACCAGTTAGTTCAGGCATCACGCAGTCCATGATGATGCAATCAATGCCATTTGTATTGTTGGCAAAGTACTGGAGTACCTCACTACCTGATTTCTTTACAACCGGCTCTGCCCCCAATCGTTCAAATATTTTTTTCAATATAGTCAGATTGGTCATATTGTCATCTACCAGCAGTATTTTCTTAGCTGTGAGTGCCAGTGGCTTGGGCGAAATGATCTTATCTTGAGCATTCTCGTCTACACCCAAATCCATGGTGATAGAGAAGACGCTGCCTTTGTTCACTTCACTGACCAAGCTGATGTTGCCGCCCATCAATCCAACCAAGTTTTTGGTGATGGATAAACCCAGTCCAGTGCCGCCAAATCTTCTTGTTGTTGAGCCATCTTCTTGCGTAAAAGCTTCAAAAACTTTGTCTTGCATTTGAGCTGGAATACCTACCCCTGTGTCACTGACTTCAATGATGATTTTCAAAATTTTAGAATTTAAAGACGCAACTTGAGCGCGAACAATAATTTCCCCTTGCAATGTGAATTTAAGTGCATTGCCTATCAAATTGAGCAGTACTTGCCGAATCCGGCCAGGATCACCCACCAAACGCTCTGGAATTTTTGGGTCTAGGTCTAACACCAATTCCAAGTTTTTTTCTTGCGCTTTTAGACTTAGGCTGCGCAACGTGTCCAAAATCAGCCGCCGCAAATCAAACGAAATCGTCTCGATTAACATTTTGGAGGCTTCGATTTTCGAAAAATCTAAAATGTCGTTGATGATGTCAAGCAGCGCATTCGACGAGGTATTGACGATGCTTAAATACTCTCGTTGGTGCGTTTCAAGTGGGCTGTCTAAGACAAGTTGCGTCATACCAATAATGCTATTCATTGGTGTGCGGATTTCATGGCTCATATTGGCTAAGAAATCACTTTTCGAACGACTGGCAGATTCGGCGGCTTGCTTTGCTACCAATAAAGTTCTTTCTGCTGTTTTTTGGTCTGATATATCGACAATCGTACCAACTATGCCGCGTACAGATCCGTCGGGTTTGTACAAGGCTGCTTTGCTATATAAGGCATCAAAAGCTGTGCTGTTTTGTAATTGCAAAGAAGCTTCGTAAAGTTGTGTGCCACCATCTTTTAAGAGCTTGCGGTCTAGATTTTCTTGAATCTCAGCATCTTTAGCATCAAGCAAGTCGTGAACGGTTTTGCCAACATAATCTACCGCGCGTATCGAAAAAAGTCTGCAAAATGCCTTATTCAATCTTTCATATTTTCCTAAATCGTCTTTGAGATAAACGGGTAGCGGGATGGATTCAAACAAAGCATCAACAAAACTAAAGTTGTCTCTTAGCAAAGCGGTTGCATTGCGTTGTTCCGTGACATCGTCCAGTCGACCTGTTAAACCGATGAATTTGCCGTTCTCGTCTTTTTCAATCTGCGCATACACGTCGAGCCAGCGATAACTCCCTTTGGCCGTGCGATATCTTGTTTGGTGTTTTGTATAAGGCGCGTTACTATTGATGAACGCCTCAAAGCCTTGGCGTGCGATGACGGCATCTCTTTCATAAACAAAATTGAGATAGCACTGACCTAGTGAATCTTCGGCCGAAAAGCCAGTAATTTCTTCCCAAGCTGGGTTCAAAAATGTCCAAACACCGTTCGCATCAGTTCTGAAAATAACTTCGTTCAAACTGTTAACTGCAGTTCGATAATGGCGTTCACTTGTTTCAATCTTTTCAGCAAGACGTTTTCGTTCTGTCACCTCAGTGCGTATGGCTATATATTGATACGGTTTGTTGTCTTGATCTAAAAACGGAACTATCGTTACATCGACCCAATAGTTAGTACCATTTTTAGCGGTGTTGCAAATTTCACCATGCCAAACTTTACCAGCAGAAATAGTTTGCCAAAGCTTGGCAAAAAAATCTTTGGAGTGATAACCAGAATTAATCAAGTTATGATTTTTACCCAACAAATACGAGCGCTCATAGCCACTGATAGCGCAAAATTTGTCATTCACATACAGAATGCTGCCATCAGTATCGGTGATGCTCACAATGGCATGCTGGTCCATCGCAAAGCGTTGGTTGGATAATTCAAGTTGCCGGGCTTCTTGCGCCTTCACCAATTCGGGTAATAAGTCAGACAGACCTTCTAAATCATCTTCTGCAGGCAATTTGATGCCAGCTTTATGATGAATCATGAGATGACTTGCTGCTTCCCGAAGAGAGGCGAGCACGTGGTTGCGGCTGACAATGTCATCACGCATACGATCGTTGACGTGTGTCAGTTCAGACGACCCTATTTCAAGGCTTCGCGTGCGTAGATCAAGGTCTCGGTCGTACTGTTCATACGTTGCATCAACTCTTCCCAAAAACCCTTCTAAGCCTGACAAAAGGTGTTTGATCTCGCTGGGTAAACTGTCATCCTTAGACAAAACTAAAGCACTCTCCAATAACTGAGCAAGCGATTCGCCAGACTCGATGTCGCAAAAACGTCGTAATTGCCTTGATAGAGTGCGATGCATAGTCAAGTTTCTGTCATGTAGGTGATTGTCATTGTTTGATTATGCAAGTGACACTCGCCCAAAAATTTATCCCCTGCAATTTCGCCGTTTGAATAGAACCCAGTCACGCTAACGTTTTTGCCCAGCATTTCAGCAACAGCTTCCACTTCTTCATCAACGCGGTCACCCATTACAAGCTTGCGTCCAACACAGCTGATCAAAATCGCAAGCGGTTCTCCGACTATATTTTTTGTGAGCGATTCCATCGCATGCATGGCAGCTGTTTCTGCGCCAGCAATTAGTTTTTCAGTGCTCGAATGCATGAGTTTGAGATAACCGTTTGCATTAATATCACCAGCTAAGGTTAATGACCCCTCTATTTCGTCGACACCCAATATGGTTCTAAAAATCCCGCTTTTCTCTTGGTCTTTTCCTAGCATCTCAAATGGAAATAACAAGCCAGCCATGGGCAAGTCTTTTGCGTAGTCGCCCAGATACCGTTTGTAAATGTCGAGTGCCCGTTCACCATCTAGTTCAAAGAGTACATTTTCAAGTGATTTTGTAACTTTACGAGCTGGGCCAAAGGGCATCCAACCAGCAAATGAACCGTAACTTAAATGTATAGAATCGCCATACAAACCGACCGCTACGACGTGGTTATTGGTAGAGCCTGCTGGTCCGAACGTCCATGTTTGTTTGAATGCACCGGCATCTGCAGCTAACCCGCCGGATATGCTGACATGTTTTGGTAATTCAGATTGCAGGCCAGCAACCAAACCGCTGCCATTGATATTGACACCAACACCGAAAACAATCACGCCAGACAATTCTTTCGGGATTAAATTTTTAGCTAAACGGACACCCGCATCAAAGGAGTCATTCATTCCCATCAATTGGGTAGACGTGCTAAAAGCTTTTGTTTTGTCAAATT
>JBEGUP010000091.1:0-12980 GCA_041178825.1 Pseudomonadota bacterium
TTTTGCCGTCTTCTCCAACTGTAAGCGACGGTACTTAGCCCACAGCGTTTCATGGTTTTCCGTGAAAGCGGGGTTCAGAGGAATGCAGTCAACGGGGCACACCTCTTTACATTGCGGCACGTCAAAATGCCCCACGCATTCGGTGCATTTGTGTGGATCAATTTCGTAGATTTCTTCACCCATGTAAATAGCGTCGTTCGGGCACTCGGGCTCGCAAACGTCGCAATTGATACATTCGTCGGTGATCAGTAGTGCCATAGCAAGCTTATGTCGTTGCTGCGGCTTGATGCGCGGCTTTCAAAGCAGCCGCCACTGGGGCACTCACCATTTGGCTCACATCGCCGCCCAGTTTGCTGATTTCACGGACCAAAGTGCTGCTAATCGGCTGCACATCCGCACTGGGCAACAAAAAGATGGTTTCAACGCTAGGCAAGAGCTTGCGATTCATAGCAGCCATTTGCGCTTCGTAATCAAAATCCGTCACATTGCGCACGCCGCGCACGACCGCTGTAGCACCTTGCGCCTTACAAAAATCCATAATCAACCCATCAAACGGCATTATCACCACACTTGCTACATTTTTCATAGCTGTTTTGGCAAGTAATATGCGGGCTGTGAGAGGAAACAATGTTTTTTTATGATGCGCAATTGCAACAGCAATAATTAACGTATCAAACAAACCCGCTGCACGGCGTGCCACGTCTTCGTGCCCCAAGGTGATGGGGTCAAACGTGCCAGAGTAAACGGCAATGCGTTGTGAAGATGCTGTCGTTTGATTTGTTAGTGTCATGCTTAGATTATCCCAAATCTACGGTTTTGTGTATTTTCTGCAGCAAATGGTAGTGCACCATGCCCGCTTTGCCAAACCTGTGAACCTGCAAGCCAAAAACCTCAGCGTCTTCTGCAGTCAACGCTTTGGGCGACTCAAAGTATATAAAACCTTCGTCAGTCAGGACTAAACTGGCTGCAGCCAAAGCTGCATCCGCCACGCCAACCGCTTCAAATGGCGGGTCTAGCAGCACCAAATCGATGTTTTTTGAGGGCAGTCGCTTCAAGACAGATACACCATCACCACGATCGATCTTGACCATCTTAGCTTGCAACTTGGTCGCCGTGGCTTGCAACTGCGCCACCAAAGCGGGCTGCTGCTCACACATCAGCACATGGTTGGCACCACGCGACGCCGCCTCAAAACCCAGCGCACCCGTGCCCGCGAAGGCATCGACACAGCGCCAGTCACTCAAATCTTGCCCCAACCAGTTAAACAAGGTCTCCCGCACGCGGTCAGGTGTGGGACGCAGGCCAGGAAAATCAGCCACCGACAGTTTGGTACGCTTCCACAGCCCACCAATAATGCGAATTTCGCCAGAGGGCGTGGTGGGACGTTTGACGACGGGCTTCTTTTTGGGCACGATAGGTTTGAGTTTTGACATACACCTGATGTTAACTGTTAGCATATACGTAGAGACGCAACATTGCGACAAAATCACTCCGAATCGATTAATAAAGTATCAACTTTCATGTTCAATTTCTTCAAGAAAAAGCCTGCTTCAGAAGCGGTAAAAGAGGGCATCACGGAGAATATGCCCCTTGCAACAGCGACAGCAGTTACAACCTCACCTGTTCCAATAACCACCGAACCAGCCCCCAAGCGACAAGTCTGGTTGGACAAGCTCAAAGCCGGCCTACGTAAAACCGGCAGTAGCATAGCGTCCGTGTTCACCGGCACAAAAATCGACGATGCTCTCTACGAAGACCTAGAAGCCGCCCTCTTGATGGCAGATACAGGCACAGCGGCAACACAATTTTTGCTAGACGACCTGAAACGCCGCGTTAAAGAGAGTAAAACCACAGAGCCGCAAGCCGTGAAAGCCTTGTTGATTGATGCGCTTGCAGATTTGCTCAAACCACTCGAAAAAGAGTTGCAGATCGGACTGCACAAACCCACCGTCATCATGGTGGCGGGGGTGAATGGTGCAGGAAAAACCACATCGATTGGCAAATTAACCCGCCATTTGGCCACCCACGGTGCAACCGTTTTGCTAGCCGCTGCAGACACCTTCCGCGCCGCTGCGCGTGAGCAGCTCAACGTTTGGGCGGACAGAAACACGGTCGACATCATCAGCCAAGATGGCGGCGACCCTGCTGCTGTGAGTTTTGATGCCGTCACCGCTGGCAAAGCACGCGGTAAAGACGTGGTACTGATAGACACCGCTGGCCGCCTGCCCACACAGCTGCATTTGATGGCGGAGCTGCAAAAAATCAAAAGAATCATTGCTAAAGCGGATAGCGCACCCAATTTAGCATCAAATATCGGCGAAACCGTCGTATTTACTGCCTCAACAGCTATTAATAATATAGCACCACATGAAATACTGTTAGTCATCGACGGCAACACTGGTCAAAACGCCTTGATGCAAGTCAAAGCTTTTGACGAAGCCTTAGGGCTCACGGGTTTGATCGTCACCAAGCTGGACGGCACAGCCAAAGGTGGCGTACTGGCGGCGATTGCACTGTGGGGCGCTGGCCGCTCAGCGGGAGCAGTGCCAGTCTATTTCGTCGGCGTGGGTGAAAAAGTCGAAGACTTGGAAACCTTCAACGCCAAAGAATTCGCACAGGCCTTGCTATCCTAGAAAAGTGTCATTCCCGCGTAGGCGGGAATCCACAACCTCTTTTCAACCATTTAAAGATACAAAAATGACCAAACTCCTTGAACGCATCGAAATCGAATCCGCCCCCAACCCCTCCGCCGCCATAATCTGGATGCACGGCCTGGGTGCCAGTGGTGACGACTTTGCCGCCATCGTCCCCGAGCTGGACTTGACCGGCTGCCCCGCCATCCGCTTCGTCTTTCCACACGCGCCCGTGATGCCAGTGACGTTGAACGGCGGCTACGTCATGCCCGCTTGGTACGATATTTTTGGTACAGAACTTGGCGCTGGTGCGGTGCGACAAGAAGATGCAAAAGGAATCGCCAAATCGCAGCAAGACATTGAAGCGCTAATCGCACACGAAGTCAGCCGTGGCATCCACCCCTCCAAAATCGTCCTAGCTGGCTTTTCCCAAGGCTGCGCCATCGCCCTTCACACAGGTTTGCGCCACCCCGTGAAATTAGCCGGCATCATGGCCTTGTCAGGCTACCTGCCACTAGCCAGCACCGTAGCAGCAGAGCGTAGCGCCGCCAACGCCAGCACCCCTATCTACATGGCGCACGGCACGCAAGACCCCGTAGTCGTCCTCAGCCGCGCAGAAGATTCTCGCAATGTGCTGGCAGGTTTGGACTACAACGTCCAATGGCACACCTACCCTATGCCGCATAGCGTGCATCCACGGGAGATAGCGGATATTTCTGGGTTTTTGAAGGCGGTTTTGCGTTAAATTCCCCTTCATCTCAAGGGGTGGCGCGAAGCGACGGGGTAGTTGCAGCGCGGCAAAAAGCTACCCCGCCCGTTGGGCACCCCTTCAGATGAAGGGGAATTTAGGCATAGTACTAAGCAACCAACGTAATCGGCTCAAGCGCCTCATCCTGCGGCAAGATGCGGCCGATTTTGCAGGTGTGGGGGTAGCCTTGCGCTTTTAGGGCGGCGATGCAAGCATCCACACGGTCTGCGGGCACGCTGGCTAGCAGGCCGCCTGCTGTTTGTGGGTCAAAAATCAGCGGATAGCGGGGGTGTTTGACGAATTCTTCTTGGTTGCGCAGGGCGCGGCGCAGGCGAACATTGGCGCTTTGCAGGGAGCTGGTGATGCCGGCTTCAACGCATGCTTGTGCACCGTCTAACAGCGGCAACGCACTCAAATGGATTTCTGCATCAACGCCTGAAGGTCGCGTCATTTCGACCAAGTGACCAAGCAGGCCGAAACCAGTCAAATCGGTACAGGCTGTACCGCCATGCTCACGCAGGATTTGCGCACCAATGCGGTTGCTGATCACCATGCTTTGTAACGCAGCATCGATCCAGCGGCCTTTGGCTGCCAGGCGGGCGTGGGCGGCAAACAGGGTGCCGGTGCCGATGGGTTTGGTCAGGATGAGCACGTCGCCCGGTTTCATGCCGCTTTTACGCAGGATGGCTTCCGGTTTGTCTTCAATCAATCCGTTGATGGCGAAGCCGAGCGCCAGTTCTTTGCCCTCGCCCGTGTGGCCGCCAACGAGTGAGCAATCCGCCTCGTTGAGCACTTCTAGCGCACCCGTCATCATTTGAAAGAGCACGTCTTCGACCTTGGCGTCCATACCTGGCGGTACGGTGCAGACTGCGGTGGCCGATTGGGCTTGACCGCCCATGGCCCAAATATCGCCCAACGCATGGTTGGCGGCGACTTTGCCGAAAATATAGGGGTCGTCAATGAAGGCGCGGAAGAAATCGACCGAATGCACCATCGCCATGCCAGGCGGCACGCGCACCACGGCGGCGTCGTCTGGGTCTTTGAGGCCGATGAGCACGTCGTCGCGCTGCACGGGGTGCAAGTTGCTCAAGGCGTTTTGCAAAATCGTCGCGCCGACTTTAGCGCCACAGCCGCCGCAGCGCATGGCGATGGCGGAAATGGCTTGCAAGGACTCTTCAGAATTGAGTTTGACACCACTGATAGCGTTGTTAGAAGGCGTCGGTGCATTGGCAGACATCTCAGGAAACTCGCTGAATTTACGCATGAAGCGCTGGTCAATCCAGTCTTTCCACTGCCAAACCCATGCGCCCGCAAAACCCAGCCAGCCTTTAGAAGCCACGGCGACTTTGTCACCCGTGCTGATGAGTGCGAGCCAACTGGTTTGCGGTTTGTACGCTTGCAAAGATGTGCCGCCTACTGCGCGGCGCAGATTTTCGGTCAACGGTTTACCTTGACGCACGGCAAACACGCCTGCTTTTTCAAGCTTGAAATTGACCATGCTGGCGATGTCGCCCGCCGCATAAATCAACGGGTCGTTGATGGTTTGCAGGGTGTCTTTGACCTCAATGAAGCCTTCCGCGTCAAGCTGCAGCCCTGTGTTTTTAAGCCAAGCGGCACCGCCTGCGCGTGTGACCCAAATGATTTCGTTGGCTTGCAGCTCTTGTCCTGTGGAGGTCATCAACGCGCCATCTTTCACCTGCGTGACTTCAGATTTGCGATGCACTTGCACACCGCGCTGCGCGAGTACAGCATCGAAGCGGTTGCGAACGCCTGCGTTGTGTGTAGGCAAGATGGTGTCGCTGCTGGTCAGCAGGTGGAACGTCAACTCATCGGGGTTGCGGCCCAATTTTGTTAACTCATTGCGTAATCGAAACTGCATCGCCAGCAGCAGCTCGACACCACCTGCGCCCGCGCCCACCACCGCAATGGTGGTTTTACCTAAATGCGTTTTAACGCGCTCCAGCAATTGCAGCCAGCGGTCGTTGAAATTACGAATCGGTTTGACGGCTACTGCATGCTCCGCAGCACCGGGCACGCCCTGCAGCTGAGGTGTAGAACCGATGTTGATGGAGAGCTGGTCATACGGCACGGCTGGGCGGGTTTTGCAGATGACTTTTTGGTTGGCTCTGTCGATACCAACAACTTCGTCTCTGTATAAACGAGCCCCCGCAAACGAGGCCAAACGCGACAAATCAATATGCACTTCGTCGTAGTCATAATGCCCAGCCACATAACCAGGCAGCATGCCGGAATAGGGGGTGTGCATGTCGGTGCAAATCAGCGTAAGGCGCACGCCGGGAATCGGGTTCATGCCAAAGCTCTTGAGCACGCCCACATGGCTGTGGCCGCCGCCAATCAAAACAATATCGCGCAGGATGGGCTGGTCAGAGGTTTGCATGGGTGAATTCGAGAAATTAAAAAGATTTAGTTGACTTGTGAGACTATTTTTAGCAGCGCGAGTTGCTCAGCTCGTGGCTCAAATAGAGGGCTTCGAAGCGCGCATTGCGCATTCAAATGGTCGAGAAATAGGGGTTCGTTCTTACAGCGCAACAGCAAATTTGCCAGCACTTGCGCATCACCCCATGGGAAATAGCCATCATAGTCTGCGCCCAACATACCCACATTACCGTCAATGCGTGACGCCAGCACAGGCGTGCCGCTCATCACAGCCTCCATTACTACATGTGCGCCGCCTTCCATGCGGCTGGGGTGAACCAGAACGTGGGCGCGGGCGATGCGGGCACGGGTTTGGGTATGGGTTTGCTCACCCAAGTAGCGATAACTAGGCACCTCAGCCGCTAATTTAAGCGCTTGTTCGCCTAAATCGGCATCCAAAGGTGCGCCAATGTGGTCTAAAACAATGTTCTTGCTATGGTCTTGGATAAGCGCAAGGCTTCTTGCAGCAGCAAAATAAGTTTCGGGCGACTTCTCTGACCGCAAATGCCCGACCATCAAAGCCCGTAATTTTTTGCTTTTTTTCGGAACACTTTGGCGGCGCGGCGTGGATTGAAAGATGACTTGGCATTTGCTTTGAAACTCTGCAGGCAAGCTTTTGGGGCCCATGTCTTGCAACACAACCAGCCGGTGCGCCAGCTTTAGTGACTGCTGCGCTAAAGGGTCAACCGCAATGTCGCGGTACAAATCTGTGCCCGTCAGCGCTAAAACAATCAATTTATCGGGGAACTTTGCAGCCCACTGCGCTATCGAATCTGCCGAGCGGCGCGCATGCAAAGCTAGCATCGCATCAAATGGTTTGCCGTCCCAGTGCAGCATAATCTTGTTGGCAGCTGCAAGCGCGGGGCTGATGATACAAATAGATGGTTTCGACAACATATTCCTAAATTATGCACGGTATGCCGATGAGCGAGGGTTCGATTCAAATCAACATTAAAAGCAATATGGATTGGCGGTGCGCCAATGCCGCGCAAATTGCGCTTGGCTTGCAAGATTTGCGAACAAAAACCCTAGCGGTGTTTGATGCTTACGTCGCTGCAGACCGTTTGACCGTGCCCTACGCAGAGGAACTGAACCCGCCGCTGTGGGAGCTGGGGCATTTAGCTTGGTTTCAAGAATTTTGGATTGGCCGCAACCAACAACGTCATTTAGGTATCAATTACGATCCCAGTCATGTTCGTTTGGATTCGGTGTGTAATGACGCGGACAGTTTGTACGATTCTGGCAAGGTAGCGCATGCATCGCGTTGGCAATTGCCCTTGCTAGAGCCGCAAGCTTGCAAAGATTATTTAAAAAAAACCTTGCAACAAACCCTCAACCTGCTAGCCCAAGCAGGTGATGGTGATGACGATTTGTATTTTTACCGACTCGTGATGTTCCACGAAGCCATGCATTTGGAAGCGGCCATTTACATGGCGCAGGCTGTGGGAGTAGGAATCACTCCTAATTTAATAGCTACTCAGGCAATAAATACGCCGACTAAGTGCCAATTTGAGCATCAAAAACAAGTATTTCAATTGGGCAACCCAAATTCAGGCTTTGCTTTTGATAACGAATTGGGCGTGCACCCTGTAGACGTTGATGCATTTGAGATTGACAGCCGATGCGTCACTTGGGGAGAGTATTTGAGTTTTGTCGATGCGACAGATCGCAGCCTACCGCGTTATGTTCAACGTGGAGGCACAGGCTTTGAAACGCAACAATTTGGCGTAACTAAACCCTTGGATTTGCAAACAACCGCTGTGCACATCAGCCTTGCTGAAGCACAAGATTACTGCGCTTGGGCAGGGCGCAGGCTACCCACGGAAGCAGAGTGGGAGCTGGCCGCGTCAAGCTCAAGAGATGAAGATTTCAAATGGGGCAAAGTCTGGGAATGGACGAGCAGCAAGTTTGCACCCTACCCTGGCTTCGTCGCACATCCGTATTTAGATTATTCAGAGCCGTGGTTTGGGTCGCGCCAAGTGCTGCGCGGGGCGTGTCATGCGACGCAGCCGATGATGAAGAACATGAAGTATCGAAACTACTTCACGCCTGAACGTACTGATATTTATGCAGGGTTTCGGACGTGTAGGGTTTAAAAAATCTCCCCTAACCCCTCTTTTTTAAAGAGGGGGATCTAAGCAGTGGCCCAAAACACGCAGAACTGCTGATTCACATCTTGCCAAGGCTTCACAGCCTGGAAACCGGCGTTTTCGAGCAGCTTTGTGAACGATTCAACCGTGTATTTGTAGGAATTTTCAGTATGAATGCCTTCGTTTTTGGCAAATTTGCGTTCACCGCCGTCCCAACGCACGGTTAAATCTTCTGTAGCATCCAAATGCATTTCAATGCGAGACAACTCGATATTGAACAAGGCGCGGTGCTGCCATTGGGCGATGTTGAAATCACTGCCTAGCAACTGGTTGATATGCAGCAGCATGTTGCGATTGAAAGCGGCGGTTACGCCCAAAGCATCGTCGTATGCTGCTTGCAACACGGTGCTTGATTTAACCAAGTCAACCCCTATCAACAAGCCGCCCTGTACTGCACCCTGTACTGCTCCTTGTCCCGCACCCTGCTTGCAAGCCGTGTGTATTTGACGCAAAAACTGCAAAGCCTCGGTGGGCGTAAAGTTGCCAATGCTACTGCCGGGGTAAAAAAACAAGCGGCTACCAGTGCCGATTTCGGCGGGCAATTCCAAACTGACCGAGAAATCCATACCCAAACCCAGCATGGGTAAATCTGGGTTTTGACGCTGTAAAGTCGTCAATGCTTGCTTCAAAAAATCAACAGATATATCAACGGCTACGTATTTCGCAGGGCGAAGCGCCTCAAACATGCGGGCTGCTTTTTCGCAATTGCCTGCGCCTAGGTCGATCAAGGTGTGCCCCAAGCCCGCAGCAGCAGCCATTTCTTGTGAATACTGCTCAAAAATGGACGCTTCGACGCGCGTGGGGTAATACTCTGGCAACTCGGTGATGGCTTCGAACAAGCGCGAGCCCAAAGCGTCGTACAAATACTTAGGCGACGTGGTTGCAGTTTTTGCCAACAAGCCCTGCTGTAACTCAGCGCGAACCTCGGCTTTGTTTTCTACGTAGCGTTGGATAAATACGGGCTGAGTATTAATGGGATTTTTGGTGATTTTGTTGGCGATTTGCTGGTTGGACATGTACTTAATCAAAAGATTATGGATATTTGGGGTAACTATATCAGTCGCGCTAACAACCTATTTCTTACAGATACTTTGAGAAGCACTTCAAAAAGCTTGGCCTCCTGCAAGAACGGCTAAATTCGGGTTTAATCTGCTCTTGTTATTTATTTTTTCGAGGATTTTTATGCGTTTTCTACTATCTCATACTCTATCACGCGGCTTGCGCACTGCCGCTCTTGGTTTGGTTGCTGCCTTTAGCGTTGCAGCATTTGCGCAACCAGTTTTCAAAATTACCACTATTCCTGAAGAAGCTGCGACCGAGCAGGTGCGTAAGTTCAAACCGCTTGCCGCTTATCTTGAAAAGCAATTAGGCGTGAAGGTGGAGTTCACACCCGTGTCTGATTACCCAGCCGCTGTGGAAGCGTTGGTAAACAAGCGGGTAGATTTAGTGTGGTTTGGTGGTTTCACACATGTGCAGGCCTCATTGCGTTCAGGCGGCAAGATCATTCCTATTGCACAACGCGAAGAAGACACACGTTTTCAATCCGTCTTTATTGCTAAGACGGATTCGGGCATAAAAACACTGGCTGACATGAAGGGAAAAGACGTTTCCTTCGGCTCACAAAGCAGCACATCTGGACACCTTATGCCGCGCAGCTTCCTGCTTGAAGCCAAGATTGATCCTGAAAAGGATTTCAAGCGGGTTGCATTCTCTGGTGCACATGATGCAACGATTGCCTCTGTGGTTAGCGGCCGTGTAGCTGCGGCGGCGCTTGACATGACTGTTTGGAAAAAATTCGTTGATGAGAAGAAAGTAGATACAACTGCTGTGAACGTCTTTTACACCACGCCGCCATATTTCAATTACAACTGGAGTGTGCACGCTGATATGCCTGCCGTTATGCGTGAAAAAATCACTAAAGCTTTGTTAGATCTAAATTCCAACACGGCTGAGGGAAAAGAAATTCTTCAACTCAACCGCGCCACGCGCTATGTTCCTACAAAGCCTGAGAATTACAAAGGTCTAGAGACTGCAGCTAAGAGTGCTGGGTTGCTTTAATCAGGTAAAGCAGGCAAGTCGAATAAATCGGCTTGTCTAATTTCCCTTTCTTTGCTTTTTCAGGTCATCGCCTTGCAAATACAACTCAAAAATTTAAGCGCACGCCATCCAGCAGCGAAGGATGATTCTGTGCCAGCGCTACGCAATGTTGCAATACAGATTGAACCAGGTGAGCAAGTTGCTGTGATCGGGCCTTCTGGCGCGGGTAAGACGACGTTTTTGCATGCTTTGGCTTGCGCCTTAAAACCTGTGAGTGGGCAATTAACACTATCTGGTCAAGATCCTTGGACGCTTCCACGATCTGAGTTGCAGGCTCTGCGAGGTCAGCTTTTTTTAGCACCGCAAGTGCCTCCTTTGCCACCGCGTCAGCGGGTTGTAACAACCGTACTTGCTGGGCGTTTGCCACAGATGGGCTTACTGCACAGTCTACGCTCGCTGTTTTATCCTTTAGATATACCTGCGGCACACGATGCATTGAAAGCATTTGATGTGGAAGAGAAGATTTTTGAACGTGTTGATCGCCTCTCGGGTGGTGAGCGCCAGCGCGTAGGCTTGGCGCGACTCTTAGCATCTGATGCCAAGCTCTGGCTGATTGACGAGCCGTTGTCGGCGCTCGACCCCACACGGGCCACGCAAGCGCTAAAAGTGATCACTAGCGTTTGTCGCGAACGCGGGGCCACTCTGGTGTGTACGCTACATCAGGTGGAGCGGGCGCTCGAAGCTTTTCCGCGCATCATCGGTCTGCGCAATGGTGAGGTAGTATTTGATTTAGCCTCGGGCGAAGTAACCCGAGAGCGCTTAACAGCACTGTACGCTCAGCATGAGCATGAATTGTTTGGCCCTGCGCCCGTCAATGCGTTTCCAGAGCAAAATGTGCAATCTAGCTTGCCTGCTGTGATGCATTGCAGATAAAGCAATGAACGCAGTTGTACCTTTACCCTTGACTTCCCAGCGCGATCCTGCTTGGCAAGGGCGCATCTTCTGGCTGGTGGCGAGTGCACTGTTGCTTTGGCCCTTACTTGTCATCACTGAATTCAAACCTTGGCAGCTTTGGCATCCTGAAAGCCGCAAGGTCATGTGTAATTTTCTGAGCGATTTTTTCCCGCCAGCTCACGATACAGAATTTTTAAAGCTCGTTGCACTCGAAACGTGGCGCACGGTGGCGATGGCCACAGCGGGTATCGCATTAGCGCTAGTGCTTGCAATTCCACTCACGCTGTTAGGCACATCCGCACTGTCGATCTCGCAGCTCTCTGGGAAAATGGCATGGATGCCCCGGATTTTGCGCCAAACAATTCGATGGCTGTTGATTGTTTTGCGTAGCGTGCCTGAGCTCATCTGGGCACTGGTATTTGTACGTGTAGTAGGCTTAGGGCCAACAGCAGGTGTACTTGCCATTGCACTGACATATGCGGGAATGCTTGGCAAGGTTTACACTGAAATTTTGGAAAGTGGCGAAGCACATGCTACGCAATCGCTGATGCGTAATGGCTCTGGGCGTTTGCAGGCTTTTTCTTATGGCTTACTCCCGCAAAATGCTGCTGAATTGACAAGCTACACGGTCTATCGCTGGGAATGCGCTATTCGCTCTAGTGCGGTACTTGGTTTTGTAGGTGCTGGTGGCCTTGGGCAACAACTGGACAATTCGATGAAAATGTTCAAGGGCAGTGAAGTCGCCACGCTGCTATTGGTTTTCATGTTGCTTGTGTGGCTGGCCGATAAGACCAGCTCTTGGCTGCGGAAGCAATTGGGATGAAGACGATAGCCAAAACTGCCACCAAAGTGGTCACTAATCAGGCTTACAGTCTGCCTCCTAAACTTTTTGATGCGCGCTGCAAAGCCTGCTGGTTTGTTTTTGGGTTGATTTTGCTAACTATTGCGAGTTTTTGGTCGCTCAATCTCCAATGGGCGCAGCTCTTTAGCTTTGAATCAGCCAGGCTCATGGGGAAATTCATTGGTGAGTTGATGTCACCAGATTTTTCGAGTACTTTTGTCACCAAACTTTGGATGGCTTCACTTGAGACTTTGGCAATGTCGTTGCTAGGCACAATAATTGCAGTCATTCTCGGCTTGGCGATCGCGCTTCCTGCGAGTAAAACACATGAGGGTGACAAAGCTTATTTCAGAGGTTTTTCTCGTCTTTTACTCAATGCCCTACGCAGTATCCCTGAACTAGTGTGGGCTGCACTTTTGTTGATAGCCGCTGGTCTTGGGCCTTTTGCGGGAACATTGGCTTTAGGCCTTCATACCGCCGGTGTTTTAGGTAGATTATTCGCTGAAAGCATCGAGAATGCGCCACCAAACACAGCTTTCGCACTACGCACCCGCGGCGTGGGAGAAGTGCGCATTTTTCTGTATGCCACGTTACCGCAAATCATTCCCCAGCTTATGAGCTACACACTTTACCGCTGGGAAAACAACATCCGGGCTGCGGCTGTGCTTGGTGTGGTGGGCGGCGGCGGGCTAGGTCAAATGCTGGCATTTCACATGGGCTTGTTCCAAATGAATAAAACGTCCACAATTTTAATAGCTATGTTAATTTTGGTGGCTATTGTGGATGCACTGAGTTATACCAGCCGCAAGTCTTTAAATCGCTAATTTTTGAGCTTTTTCCACCCTCGTTTCTGTCACTTTATCGACAGATGGTTATTCTGCATAGCGGACAATGCTTACTTGATTCAAATTCAATCGAGGAACTTGCAACATGGCCTTTATTTATTACGTGACGCATATTCAATTTGAAGCAGGCGCTATCAAATTACTCAAGCAAGAATGTGAACGCGTGGGCATCAGCCGACCGCTGATCATCACAGACCAAGGCGTCAAGGCTGCAGGTATTCTGCAAAAAGCATTGAACAATTTACCTGGCATGACGGTGGCTGTGTTTGATCAAACGCCATCTAACCCAACCGAAGCTGCCGTCCGTGCTGCTGCAGCAAGCTACAAAGCGAACAA
>JBEGUP010000092.1:0-6656 GCA_041178825.1 Pseudomonadota bacterium
ACGGCGCATTTTTGACCACCAAAGCCTGCTTGCCGCACATGTACGCCGGCAAGCGCGGCGGCAGCGTGATCTACATGGGCTCGGTGCATTCACATGTGGCGTCCATGCTGAAAGCGCCCTACGTCACCGCCAAGCACGGCTTGATGGGTTTGTCCAAAGTCGTGGCCAAAGAAGGCGCGGCACACGGCGTGCGTTCCAACGTGATCTGCCCCGGCTTTGTGCGTACCCCGTTGGTGGACAAGCAAATCCCCGAACAAGCCGCCAAATTCGGCATCACCGAGCAGGAAGTCATCAAAAACATCATGCTGAAAGACACCGTGGACGGCGAGTTCACCACCGTGCAAGACGTGGCCGAGGTGGCGCTCATGTTTGCGGCGTTTCCGAGTAATGCGTTGACCGGGCAGTCGCTGATTGTTAGCCATGGGTGGACGATGCAATAGCAGTCGCTTTATTACCGTTATTTGCTATTATTTTTATAGCTTATTAGTCAATAAATACGCTGGCTAGAGGCGTATTTTTATCTAATTTTTAGCGTGTTTCACCCTTAGTTTCACGTGACACCACTTCTAGTTGTGGTGCTGGGGTTTGAACCTCCGCCTGTGGGGTCACCGAGGCGCTGAAATTCTTTGGGGCGGAATTCTTCTAAATTGTTATTGAGGATGGCGCGAATTTTTTCGGCAATTCTTTTTGCGTAAGCTTCTTGACCTTTGGAATTTGGGTGAAGTAAACCATTCCAGTCACCCTGCGTTAAAAATGATTTTTCGGCGCTTATAAACCATGGTGTTTCAGAGCAATAGCCATGCGTTTCAAAATCGCGATCTATCCCGTCAACGATATGCCAATCAATAGTGCTATGCGGTCGGTTTGTATCGGGTTCTATTTGACGATTTCTTTGGTTTTGATTGCTTGCAAAAGAGCGTAGCTTTTGATTAAGTGCAATGGCTAGAGTTTTGATTATGGCGGCTTCTTCGTCATCAATACCTATAAATGAATCACTACCACCTAAAGGATTCAGGTCTATCGCATCAAATATGCCGCAATTTCTGGAAGTAGTGGGGTTTTCGGCATTGCCTGAACCAAAAAAACCGTTGGGATATAGCGTTAATAAGACGAACCGTGGTGGGTTAGGCATTACCTTCAATCGTTCGTTTAGAGCGATCAAGTTATTTTCTAATTCTTGTTCAAGGTATTGATTCACTGCGGCTTGCACATCTGATGCTCGTGCGTTATCTTCGACACGAATGATGCCAACAAAACCCTCTCGCCAGCCGCAGTCATTACCGCCAATCGTGACGATCAGAAAGTCTGGGTGTCGATTTCCCAGAACTTGTACCATCTCTGGTATTTGACCATCACCGCGCTGGTCATCCAAATACCCAAACGAGTCAGAAGAAATAAATTGCTCCGCATAAAACGCTGTACCGTTTACTTCAACATCTATGAGATGCCGATTGTTTCTATAGTCGCGCGGAGAATGCAACCTTGGCTCAATCAATCCTTCATGAATTTTGGCACCAGAGCGCGCGAACGTTGCGTGAGTACTGACGAGTTGCAAATCAGCATATGCACCATTAACTAATTGGGCTGCTATCGTGCTCCCAGCGTTATAAGATCGATGAGCAAGCGGTTCTTGCCATGTTGCCAGCTCAAGTTCTGGTGTGTGCTCTTTAGAGTCATCCCTGATAGAGATTAAAGTGCGGAATGCACCCCGATCAGCATACAGTTTCATGGCACGGTTAGGGATTGCAGCAACGTCGGGCAAACCCTCTCCACACGCATACGAATCCCCAATCGTGCAAATCAAAATATCCTTCAACGTCATGGGTTTAGCCAATTGCGTCGGCTGAATGGCTGGATTGTTTTTACGTTCAACAAACGAAGTTATTCTGTATTTGCCCTGTTGCGTCAAGCGTACAGTTGGGTGCAATACATTGACGGCGGAATCTTGTGTCGAGGTCACTCTCACAGATTGTGTGCCATCGGGGTGATTGATGGTCATTCCAATCTTCTCCACCCGAAACCAAAAATTATGGTTTTGTATTGTTTTCTCTAAACTTGCAATGGTGTTTACAAGCGTGTCCGCCCCCGTATTGACGCTTGGTATAGGTGAGTGTTGTAGCTCTTCCAATTCACGCCTTTTATGCCGCAAAGCATCTTCAATATCGAACGACAGCTTCAAATGCCATTGCGTTGGCGATATGTATTCGGGTTTGTAACTATGCGTAGAAGCGTCATAGGCATTTAAAAACTTAGGATGGCGCGATGCTATGCTGAATCTAAATTGGTTGATATCGACCATATTGACGCCCTTGAGTTAAAAAGTTATCGTAAATGACCATGACGACCAATCAAAGTGACTTTAGTCACTTGTTTAAAACTAACTTTCATAAACAATAAAAAATTTACCCTTTCATTAACACATGAGTACAGAACAAAACACCAGCTATTGCATTCAGCTTGTGGATGACCACCACATGCTGCGCATGGGTCTGATTGCTCTGGCACAAACATCAGACCGTTTAAATATCCAGTGGCTGGAATCTACCAACCTCAGTGAGGCGATGGATTCCTATCGCTCGCAAGGCAATATTGATTTGGTGTTGCTAGACTTAAATTTACCAGACAGCCAAGGTTTGCAGGGCTTACAGCGGTTTTTAAGCGAGTTCCCAAACTCCCGTATTGCCATTTTTTCAGCAACAGAAGATGAATTTGTTGTCCGGCAAGCACTAGCGCTGGGTGCGGCTGGTTTTGTACCTAAATCAGCCTCTGCCGCAACAACCTTGCATTTGATCGAGACTTTATTGCTAAGCATTCGACCCGCATTGTCAAACGCCCCCAATGTCATTCAAGCCAAACTGATTAAAACCAAACTTTCCCCACTCACTGATGCACTGAATCCAACACAGCTCAAAGTTTTGGAATTGGTTTTGGCGGGTATGAGCAACCAAGAAATTGCTACTTCATGCAAGCTGGCATTGGGCACTGTCAAGAATACGGTTTCATCGACCATGCTAGCCATGGACGTGCGCTCTCGCTCACATTTAATCAGCATGTTTAGATGACAGCGCCCCTTGAGTTCGCGGCTTCCGTGTTGCCATCAGATGTTGCAGCTGAGCCTGAATCACTAGACAAACGGATTTTGACGGAGCAGGTTGAGTCTTTGCTGGTCACGAGCCAATCTGTTTTTTACGCTGGTTATTTATTAGCAGTCGCATTTGCAGCACTTTTTTATTGGAAAACCAAGCAACCCAGTATTTTGGCTTGGCTATTGCTCCTAAATATTTGGCAAATCATACGCATGCGCGCCAGTCGCAAATACGCTAGAACGCCAATAGAACTACGAGACCCTGGGCAAGCTGCGAGAGGTTATTGCTACGGAAATGCCGTGACCAGCACTTTTTGGGGCTTGATGCCTTGGCTTTTTTTCCCGCATGGTGACATCACATTAACGTCCATCATGATGTTGGTTTTGATGGGCATTGTGTCTGGCGGATTAGGCTCGGTATCGCCTTATCGGTTGGCCGTTTTTTGTTTGGTGATTCCCGTTCTGACGGGTTTGTCAACGGCGTTACTTTGGCAAGGCGATATCGTCCATATCTTTTTGGGATTGTGTGCTTTGGCGTACATGGCCTTGAATTTGCAATTGGGATTAGAGCAAAATCGTCTCATCAACGAAGCGCTGAGAGCGCGTTATGAAAACGAAGCTTTGGCGCATCGTTTGGCAGAACAGGTCAAAATTGTAGAACGCGCAAGTTTAGAAAAAACCCGCTTCTTCGCTTCCGCAAGTCACGATTTAAGACAACCGCTGCACTCTCTAGGCTTATTTGGCTCTACGATTTTGAGCAAACTCAAAGACACGCCCGATGAAGTCTTAGCCAGCAATTTGATGCAGTGTGTCGATGCCCTGGAAGCATCATTCAGCTCCATGTTAGATGTTTCAAAACTTGACGCCGGCGTTGTACAGGTCAATGCGCAGAAAGCTTCATTGGGCGATTTATTTCGCAGGTTGCAAACAAGTTTTGGCAGACAAGCTGAGAGCCAAGGCTTAAGCCTGCGATTTAAACCTGGCAAGAAATGGGTACTCACTGACAGCGCCTTGTTGGAGCGCCTGTTGGGCAATTTGGTACATAACTCCTTAAAGTTCACGCAACGCGGCGGCGTTGTTGTGCTAGCCAGAACGCGAGGTCAACGCATCAGCATTGAAGTATGGGACACAGGCAGTGGCATGGATACGCATGAGTTGCCGCGTATCTTTGACGAGTTTTACCAATTAGGCAACCGCGAGCGCGATCGTTCCATGGGGCTTGGCATGGGGTTGGCCATCGTGCGGCGGCTATCGAATTTGATGACTATTCCTTTAGAAGTGAAGTCGCGCCCAAAAATAGGAACCGTCTTTAAACTGTTATTGCCACGTGTCATGCCGCCAAAAGAATTTACACATATTCCACTTCGATACACCAACAGTGCGACCTTGAACGCATTGGCTGGCTTGCGCATCTTGGTGGTTGATGACGAAGAAAATGTACGTGCTAGCACTGCCGCTTCGTTAAGTTTGTACGGTATTCATGTTGAAGTGGCTGACGGTATTCATCATGCATGTGAGATTGCAGAGCAACTGGAAAAAGAAGGACGACCACTTGATGTCGTCATTTCTGATTTTCGGCTCAGAAACAACGAAGATGGTATCGCTTTGGTTGAAAAAATACGTGCTCTGCTAGGAAGACAATTACCAGCACTTTTAGTCACGGGTGACACCGCACCAGAGCGCGTTCGGCAGGCGCAACAAAGTGGTTTGCGTGCGCTTTATAAACCCGTAAAAATTCATGATCTAGTTGAAGAAATTCGCATTCAAGTAACAAAGTAGTTAATGCGATATTGGCATTGTGTGAATATTGACATTGTGACTTTGGTAACTATTCAGAAGGTGAGTCGACCGATACGCTACAGATAAGTTAATTCTTATTTGTGGCTATATCGAGGAGCTCACCATGAACCCAGAAGTTGTTGACGATACATTCGCGTCATCTATTGAATATGTTAATTCTGTTGAATTGACAGATGCTTGGCGTTTAAGCGACGGTACGCGTATCGTACTTAGACCTGTACAACCGCAAGACAGCCCGCTATTGAGTGCCATGATGGCAAGGCTGTCATCACAAACCAAGTACAACCGCTTTCATGGCACTGTCAATAATTTGACATCAACGCATCTGCGCTACATGAGCTGTGTTGATCAACAGCGCCACGTCGCCTTTGTGCTGACCACGCTTCAAAATGGTGAGGAACACATCATTGCCGACGCGCGGTATGTCGTGGACGAAAACGCGGCAGATGAGAGCGCAGAATTTGCCATCATGGTGGAAGACCAATGGCAACGGTTTGGTCTGGCAAAACACGCCATGCAAGCGTTAACGACTGCAGCGTCTAACAATGGGCTGCGTTGGTTACATGGTGATGTCCTTGCAGAAAACTGCCCCATGCTGGCCTTGATGGAACATTGCCATTTTTGCTGCACACCCGACAGGAACGACGGCAAAATGGTTCATGCCGAAATATCTCTGCATGCAGCCAATCATCCATCGACACCGACATCAACTTCAATTTGGCATTTGGTTTTGCAGTGGGTGAAGTCCATCAAAGGACTTACACGGCAACAACGGGGCGGGGGTCGTTATGCCTAACTCGTTCAAACCCAAACTGGCCTTAGTACTTGGTAGCGGCGGTGTGCGCAGTATTGCTGCGCTTGGTGTGGTCGATGTTTTATGGCGCGAAGGCATCGCCCCTGACTTGATCGTGGGCTGCAGCGCGGGCGCCATGTTTGGCGCACTCATTTCACTAGGTCATTCTGCAACTGAGGCCGTGAGCATTGCAACCACGCTATGGACTGCAGAAGTGACTAAAGAACACCGTTGGCGCGCTATTCCACAAATGTTATGGCCACGGCTGAGCAAATTTGATGCCGATTTTTCACTGCGCAACGACCGTTTGATTCGAAATCGGTTGGAGCGTGCATTTGGCGACGCGAGACTTGAAGAACTGACATTACCCCTGCGCGTCACCGCAACAGATGCCGCCAGCGGTGATGCCATCGTGATCACCAAAGGCCGCATCGTTGACGCCTTACGCGCCAGCATCGCCATGCCTTTTATGTTTGCCCCGCACTACATCGATGGTCAACGGGTGATCGATGGTTTCATCTCAGACCCGTTGCCCGTCAGCGCAGCACTAGACGCCAAAGCGGTACTGGCGCTAGGTTTTGATGCGCCCATGCCACAGCGCGTGAATGGCCCATCGCGGCTATTGGCGCAAGTGACATCATCAATGACGAATAACTTGATGCGTGCACGCTTGGCATCTGCAGAGGCTGCTGGCATGCGGCTATTGCGCATTGAACCGACGCTTGAAAGGCGTATCGGCTTGTTTGACACAGCAGCCATGCCTTATTTGGTTGAGCAAGGTCGGCAAGCGACCGAGGCCGTGCTTCCGTCCATTTTTAAGCTGGTGGAGCAACAGCGCCCGCATTTGGTTGCCGCTTGAGTTGATCACAAAAATTATTTCCTTCTCTTACCGCATTTATTTATCCACACATCCATTTACTTTTGAGGACTCACATGCTTCACATCCACTTACCCAACAAAAAACCGCATCGCCTTGCC
>JBEGUP010000093.1:0-6640 GCA_041178825.1 Pseudomonadota bacterium
ACAAACTTGTCTGGGTTCCACCAGAAGCTAGGGCATGACGTTGAGCAGCTGGCGCACAAAATACACTCGTACAAACCATTCAACTCATCACGCACTTCAGGGCTTTGCAGACGCTCTTTTTCAGGTGGTGTCGTGGTGTTGATCAAGTAGGGCTTGATCGAGTTGTACTGCTTGAAAAACTGTGTCATATCAACGATCAAATCGCGGATGACTGGCAGACCAGGCAGTGGCTTCAAGACGATGTCGCCTTTGAGCGTCAACATATTGGTCAAACAAGCTAAACCATTTTTGCCATTGATATTCATCGCATCTGAGCCACAAACGCCTTCTCGGCATGAGCGACGGAAGGTGATGCTAGGGTCTTGCGCTTTGAGCTTCATCAACGCATCAAGCAACATGCGCTCGTTGCCGTCCAATTCGACTTGGATGGTTTGCATGTACGGCTTAGCGTCGGTATCAGGGTCGTAGCGGTAGATTTTGAAGGTACGTAGTGTCATGTTAAGTTCTCAATATTTAGAATGAGCGCACAGTCAGCGGCACGGAATCAACAGTCAATGGCTTCATCTTGACAGGCTTGTAAGACAACGCATTCGTCGCGCTATCCCAGAGGGTGTGCTTGTGCCAGTCAGTGTCGTTACGACCATTTGGGTGTGCAGCAGTGTCGCCGTAGTCATTGACAGTGTGTGCACCACGGCTTTCATGGCGGGCAGCAGCAGACACGATGGTGGCTTGAGCGGCTTCGATCAAGTTATCAATTTCCAGCGCTTCAATGCGCGCGGTGTTGAACACTTTTGATTTGTCTTTAAGATTGATGTTAGCCACGCGTTTGCGCAACTCTGCAACCTTTTTGACACCCTCATCCATGCTGACTTGCGTGCGGAACACGCCAGCGTGGTCTTGCATGGTTTTGCGGATGTCGTCAGCCACATCTTGCGCGTATTCGCCGTCTGTAGCGGCATCCAAACGCGCTACTCGGGCTAGTGATGCATCGGCTGCATCCGCAGGTAGTGGTTTGTGCGTTTTGTTTTTGGCGTTGAACTCAACAATGTGGTTGCCAGCCGCACGGCCAAACACCAGCAAGTCGAGTAAAGAATTCGTACCCAAACGGTTTGCACCGTGAACGCTGACGCAAGAGCATTCGCCTACGGCATACAAGCCGTTGACGACTTCGCTCTCGTTCGCTGCGTTTTGGGTGACGACCTGACCATTGATGTTGGTTGGAATACCGCCCATCTGGTAGTGGATCGTAGGCACGACGGGAATCGGCTCTTTGGTGATATCGACATTTGCAAAGTTATGGCCAATCTCAAATACAGAAGGCAGGCGCTTCATGATAGTGTCCGCGCCCAAATGCGTCATGTCTAGATTGATGTAGTCTTTGTTTGGTCCGCAACCCCGGCCTTCTTTGATTTCTTGGTCCATGCAGCGTGACACGTAGTCGCGCGGCGCCAAATCTTTGTAAGCTGGCGCATAGCGCTCCATGAAGCGCTCGCCGTTGCTGTTACGCAAAATAGCGCCTTCGCCACGGCAACCTTCGGTCAACAACACGCCAGCACCGGCAACGCCAGTCGGGTGAAATTGCCAAAACTCCATGTCTTGCAACGGAATACCAGCGCGTGCCGCCATGCCCAAGCCGTCACCGGTGTTGATGAAAGCATTGGTAGACGCTGCAAAAATACGACCCGCACCGCCGGTGGCAAGCAGAGTGGTTTTTGCTTCCAAAATGTGGATTTCGCCGGTTTCCATCTCCAATGCTGTCACGCCGACGACATCGCCAGCGGCGTCGCGGATCAAATCAAGCGCCATCCATTCGACGAAGAATTGTGTCTTGGCTTGCACGTTTTGCTGGTACAAGGTGTGCAACATGGCGTGACCAGTACGGTCAGCAGCTGCGCAGGCGCGTTCAACGGCTTTTTCACCATAGTTGGCGGTGTGGCCGCCAAACGGACGCTGATAAATTGTGCCATCTGGGTTGCGGTCAAACGGCATGCCCATGTGCTCTAAGTCATACACCACATTCGGTGCTTCGCGGCACATGAATTCAATCGCGTCTTGGTCGCCTAGCCAGTCAGAACCTTTGACGGTGTCGTAAAAATGGTAGTGCCAATTATCGGCATTCATGTTGCCGAGTGATGCACCAATGCCGCCCTGTGCTGCAACAGTGTGTGAACGGGTTGGGAATACTTTCGATAGCACTGCTACGTTCAAACCAGCGCGCGCCAGCTGAAGTGATGCGCGCATGCCAGAGCCGCCTGCGCCGACGATAACAACGTCGAACTTGCGCTTGGTGACGGAGGCTGTCGCAGCAGACAAAGTTGGGTTAGGGGAAGAAATTGCCATGACTTACAGTCTCCAGAGAACTTGAATTGCCCAGCCTGCACATGCGACCAGCCAAACGATGGTAAATACTTGCATCAACAAACGGATGCCAACGGGTTGGATGTAGTCCATCCAAATATCACGCATACCCACCCACACGTGGTAAAGCATGGCAACGATGACGACAAACGTCAGTGTTTTCATCCATTGAGACGAGAAGATGCCTGCCCACTTATCGTAGCCCATTGCACCTTTGCTAAAAATCACTTGCGCGAGGACGACTACCGTGAATAGCGCCATAAGCACAGCGGTAACGCGCTGGCTAAGCCAATCGCGCACACCGTAATGAGCGCCTACAACAACGCGCTTAGAACCATAATTAACTGCCATGTTATTTTTTCCTTAGTTCTTTATTGTTTTTAATACACACCGAATAGCTTGAGCGCTAAGACAAACGTCAAACCCAAACTCAACACCAAGACCACCAAGGCTGATGATTTACCGAATTCTTTGGTGGCTTTGTCATGGTTCAGGTCCATGAACAAATGACGCAAGCCAGCAATGAAATGCTGCAAATATGCCCAGATCAAAGCCAAAGCGATCAATTTGAAGAACCAACCTGGCATAAAACCCACGCCGGCATTGAAGACCGCAGTGAATTTGGCGAATGAAATTTCGGAACTGACAGAGGTATCAAACATCCAAATGATGAAAGGCATCAACAAAAACATGATCGCGCCACTGGCTCGGTGCAATATGGAGACCCAAGCCGCAGGTGCCATGCGGTAGGTCGTCAGGTCTTTGAAGGCGTTGATATTGCGAAATTCTGGCCGTTTTGGCTTGGTTCCCATGGCTGGAGCGGTCATGTGTAGGCTTTCAAATGTGTCAAGTAAGGATCGAATTTAAGTTCGAAAAAGCATCAAAACCATGTTGTCAGACATCGTAATGAATCCGTAAAAGTGTAAATTCTATTGCACCGCAACAAACTTAATAGGAAATTACAAGAATTGTTGACTAATGTCCTTGAAAAATTTACAAAAAAGTTGATGAAAAGTCAGTTTGAGACTGAATTGCACCAAATTGATGCTAATTTAGTTCATTGCGGTAATGGTGTGTGTCCGTTAAATAGTAGCCACGGCGTAATTCCATAGGCATGTCGTTGTAAGTGAAGGCAGTGCGTTCTATACTTAAAAGGGGTGTATTTAGCTCTATTTTTAATAGCGAGCTATGTAATAAATTTGCCGGCAAAGCCCGTATTTTTTCTATGGCTTTAACCATGCGAACGCCAAATTCTGTTTCAAACAAAGCATACATGGAGCCATGGTAGTTGGCTAAGCGCTCTGCCGTCAAACCCTTGAAAGGAGCGGCAGGCAGCCAAATATCTTCCAAAATAGTAGGCACACCGCTGAAAGACAAGACGCGCTGTGCCTGCCATACAGGGTCTCCAGTTCGCAAACTGAGTAATTTGGCGATTTCTGCCGTGGCGCGAATGCGTTTGCATTCGGTGATCTGGCGCTCGGCAGGGCCCTCGCTGTTTTGATCGCTTGTTCCATCAGATTCGTCAGGTACTAATTTTAAAAATCGATACTGTGCATGCTTTTCAGCATGCGTATCGACAAAAGTCCCTTTGCCTTGACGGCGCACCAGTAAATTGTCTGCTGCCAGTTCATCAATCGCTTTGCGCACAGTACCTTGACTCACTCGGTAGCGTACAGCTAAGTCCATTTCGCTGGGAATTGCTTCACCTGGTTTCCACTCGCCATCTTGGAGACTTTTGAGTATCAAGCCTTTGATTTGTTGGTAAAGTGGGCTGAAAGCAGGTGCGGCGTAGTCGGGCAGTGCATTAGCATCGGTAGCCACGGCTTGCGCTGCAGCTGTCGGCGTTGCGACTGAGTTGTCGCTTTGAACTTTGATGAAAGCCTTTTGTAACATATCTCTAATCATATCTTATATAAGACATAAGACAAATTGACTTATTAGGGTTTTCGCGAGTAAACTTGGAGGCTGTTACGTTTTCTATTTTCACCCTTTTCTCTTATTTCTTAACTTTTACTTTCAACTTTGGAGTTTTCTATGAGCAAAAAGCCCGTCCGCGTAGCAGTTACAGGTGCCGCAGGTCAAATTGGTTACGCGATTTTGTTTCGCATCGCATCGGGTGAAATGCTCGGAAAAGACCAGCCCATCATCCTGCAATTGCTCGAAGTGCCCGTAGAAGGCCCACAAAAAGCGCTGCAAGGCGTGATGATGGAATTGCAAGATTGCGCGTTCCCATTGTTGGTGGGCATGGAAGCCCACAGCGACCCGATGACAGCGTTCAAAGACGTTGACTATGCTTTGCTCATTGGCTCGCGCCCACGTGGTCCGGGCATGGAGCGTGCTGAGTTGTTGGCTGTGAACGCTGAAATTTTTACCGCACAAGGCAAGGCTTTGAACGCTGTTGCTAGCCGTGATGTGCGCGTTTTGGTGGTCGGCAACCCGGCCAACACCAACGCTTACATTGCTATGAAAAGCGCGCCAGACCTGCCACGTAAAAACTTCACCGCCATGTTGCGTTTGGACCACAACCGTGCTTTGTCGCAAATCGCTGCCAAAACCGGCAAAGCCGTGGCTGACATCGAAAAATTGGCCGTGTGGGGCAACCACTCACCAACGATGTATGCGGACTACCGCTTTGCGACCATCAACGGTGCATCTGTCAAAGACATGATCAACGATCAAGAGTGGAACGCCAACACCTTCTTGCCAACCGTGGGCAAACGTGGTGCAGCCATCATTGCTGCACGTGGCGTGTCGTCAGCCGCATCTGCAGCTAACGCTGCTATCGACCACATGCGCGATTGGGCTTTGGGCACCAATGGCAAGTGGGTGACCATGGGCATTCCATCCGATGGCCAATACGGCATTCCAAAAGACACCATGTTTGGCTTTGCTGTGACATGCGAAAACGGCGAATACAAAGCTGTTGAAGGTTTAACGGTCGACGCATTCAGCCAAGAATGCATCAACAAAACCCTCGCTGAGTTGCAAGAAGAGCAAAAAGGCGTTGCTCACCTCTTGTAATCACTTGCTATAAAACGCAAATGATTCATCCGCGCGACATACTATTAGGGGCACAAGCAGGCAGTATTTCACTGCCAGTGTGTGACCACTATTGCGGTGTGGAAGCGCGGATTGCCAAGAGCTTGCAACTGCAGGCTGAGATGATGCAAGAGTTTGGCACTTGCGTTTTTGATGTGACGTTGGATTGCGAAGATGGTGCACCAGTAGGTGGTGAGATAGACCATGCAAATATGGTTGCAGCCAGCGTATTATCTGCCTGCGTAGCTCCTAAATCAGTAGTGACTTCTATTCATCAAACGAACGAAAAAAAGCCCAAACGTCGTGTTGCTGCGCGCGTGCATGCGGCAGACCATGCATCGTTTGAGTCTGACATTGACATCATCGTCGGTAAAGCAGGTGGCTATTTGTCGCATGTGATGGTGCCTAAAATTGATACGGTTGCCGATGTTGAGCGGGCGGTGGCGTTGATTGATTCAGCCAGCAAACTGCAAAATAACGAGCTGCCTATTCATGTCTTGCTTGAGTCACCCAAAGCGATTCATAACGCCTTTAATATCGCTGCACATCCGCGTGTGCAATCGCTCAGCTTTGGATTGATGGATTTTGTCTCTAGCCACGGCGGCGCTATTCCAGCCAGCGCCATGGGTTTGGCAGGTCAGTTCACGCATCCTCTTGTTGTTCGCGCCAAGCTAGCGATTGCCAGCGCTAGCCATGCGCACGGCAAAGTGCCGTCGCATTGCGTGGTGACTGAGTTTTCTGATCTTGATGCTATTAAAAATGCAGCTACTCAGGCAGTAAATACGCTGGGTTACACCCGTATGTGGAGCATCCACCCGAGTCAAATTCGTCCTATTTTGGCTGCTTTTGCGCCAGATGCTAGCGACATTGATGAGGCGACACAAATCATTGCCGCTGGAGTAGACGCCGATTGGGCGCCCATCAGCCATAAGGGAAAGCTGCACGACCGCGCCAGTTACCGCTATTACTGGCAAGTGCTAGAGCGCGCACACCAAACAGGACGCGCTATGGATGCGTCATTAGCTCATTTTTTTAAAGACGCACTTTAATAATAAATTTTTACTTTTTTGAAACAGGAGATTGAGATGTTACAAGCCTACAGAACCCACGTTGCCGAGCGCGCTGCGCTAGGTATTCCGCCATTGCCACTTTCTGCCAAGCAAACGGGCGAGTTGATTGAGTTGCTCAAAGCGCCACCAGCTGGCGAAGAGGCAACGCTGGTTGAGTTGATCACGCACCGCGT
>JBEGUP010000094.1:0-7025 GCA_041178825.1 Pseudomonadota bacterium
AGCACCGTGAAGCCGCTGTTTAAATCCAGCTCCAACTCGCGCACGATGACGAAATCGCGCAAAGCGATGCGTTTCAATGCCATTGTTTAAGATCCCCCCTCGTTCCAATGTAGTTTTTTGCGCAGCGTATCGTAATAGCTCCAACCCTTGGGGTGTAAAAATCGCACGGAATACTGTGATTTCATCAGTTTGATGCAGTCACCAATCAGCATTTCTGTGATCGACTGCATGTCAAAATTAGCACTTGCGTCGCGGCCAGAGACGACTTCTACGGTAATTTCAACCGCATTGGCCAGCACAATAGGGCGATTCGACAAGTTGTGCGGCGCAATCGGCGCAAGCACCCAGCCTGGCACAGACGGGTGCAACAAAGGCCCGCCAGCTGACAATGAATAGGCGGTCGAACCCGTAGGCGTCGCAATAATCAAGCCATCCGCCCGCTGATTTGCCACAAAATGGCCGTCAACATCGACGCGCAGCTCCACCATCCCAGACGTGCCGCCACGGTTGATGACCACGTCGTTCATCGCCAGCGCGTCAAACACGCATTTGCCTTGGCGCATGACTTTTCCTTGAATCAAGCTGCGGTGGTCTTCCTCAAACTCGCCCATCAGCATCGGTTTGAGCACGGCTTGGTAACCTTCAAGGGCAATATCGGTGATGAAACCCAAGCGCCCTTGGTTGATGCCAATCAGCGGCACGCCATAAGGCGCAAGCTGGCGACCAATGCCCAGCATGGTGCCATCACCACCCACAACCAAGCCTAAATCGCATTGCTCACCAATGCTTTGAACATCTAAAGTGGGGTAATCAGCAATGCCAGACAGTTGCGCCGTGGTTTGCTCCAGTACCACTTGGCAACCTAAGTCGCTTAAAAATTGGGCAATATCTTCCAGCACACCTGCACTGGCAGCCAAGCCGGGCGCATGGAATTTGCCAATCAACGCCACTTTTGAAAAGTGCGATGTAGCTACTGGCAGCGAAGATGTTGACGGTTTGGTCATCGAATTGAAAAGTATAAAACTAATTACATCATACTAAAATGCCACCATGCTAGATGACAGAGCCAAGTTATTGTTAAAGGCGTTGGTTGAACGCTATATTGCCGATGGGCAACCCATAGGCTCGCGCACCTTGTCGCGTGCGTCTGGGCTTGAGTTGTCACCCGCTACCATTCGCAATGTGATGTCTGATTTGGAGGAGCTGGGGCTGATAGCCAGCCCACACACCTCTGCGGGCCGCATTCCAACCACACGCGGCTACAGGTTATTTGTTGACACCATGCTCACCGCCCAGCGCGAAACCTTTGCGCCGCAAATTTTGGCAGCAGAGCAGCCAAAAAAGGTGATCACGAACGCGGCGCACTTGCTCTCCAGCCTGTCGCAGTTCGTTGGCGTGGTGATTGCGCCTAGGCGCACCTCGGTGTTCAGACACATCGAATTCTTGAAATTGTCAGAAAAACGCTACTTGGTCATCATCGTCTCCCCCGACGGTGATGTGCAAAATCGCGTGATTTTTACAGAAACTGACTTTTCACAGTCGCAATTGCTAGAAGCATCCAATTTTTTAAACGCCAATTACGCGGGAATGGCGATTGAGCAAGTGCGCGAACGCCTCAAGCTGGAAGTTGACCAGCTTAGAGGCGAAATCGCCCATTTGATGAATGCGGCGGTACAAGTCGGCTCTGAAGTGTTGGCGCAAGAACAAGACGAGGTGGTGATTGCTGGCGAGCGGAATTTGCTGTCTGTGAGTGATTTTTCTACCGATATGGGTCAACTGCGACGTGCGTTTGATTTGTTTGAGCAAAAAACCCAACTCATGCGCCTGCTTGACACGTCCAGCCAAGCCGAGGGCGTGCGCATCTACATAGGCGGCGAAAGCCATGTCGTGCCGATTGAGGATTTGTCCGTCGTCAGTGCGCCCTACGAGGTGGATGGCCAAGTCGTAGGCACTTTAGCCGTCATCGGGCCCACCCGCATGCACTACGACCGGATGATACAAATCGTCGATATCACTTCAAAATTAGTTAGCAACGCACTCAGTCATCAGAAGTAAGCCTCAAATTTCGAGCGCGACTGCAATTACAATACTGAGTTCGGGCCCCTAGCTCATGCTTGGTTAGAGCAGCGGACTCATAATCCGTTGGTGCCGTGTTCGACTCACGGGGGGCCCACCAGATATCACGGCAATATTATGCATCTAATTTGCTTCTAGTCGGCGTAATACCTGCCTAAATAGCTATAAAAATAATAGCAAAAATCACTATAAAAGCAACCCCAAAACGCCGATGAGCAAAGCCTTCACAAAAGAATCAGAGTCTGAAGATGATGACGATTTTGGCCTGCCTGCCCTGCCGTCGGGTGGTAAAAATTACATCACGCCCAGCGGTTACGCTCGGATTCGTGCAGAGTTGCTGGATTTGATCGACAACGAGCGCCCCAAAGTCGTGGATGTGGTGCATTGGGCGGCCAGTAATGGTGACCGTTCCGAAAACGGCGATTATATTTACGGCAAAAGGCGGCTTCGGGAAATTGACAGGCGGATTCGCTTTTTGACGAAACGGCTAGAAATTGCCGAAATTTCTGACCCTAGCGTGCATTTTGGTGGAGATCAAGTTTTCTTTGGCGCAACAGTGACTTATGAGGAAGAAAGCGGTTTGCAGCGTACGGTGACGATTTTGGGGATCGATGAAGCGGACAATTTAAAACAGCAAGTCAGCTGGGTTTCGCCAATTGCTAGAACTTTGCTGCGAGCGCAGGTGGGCGATGTGGTGAGATTGAATTCGCCCAGCGGTGTTCAAAACATTGAAATTATTCGCGTGGATTATCCGAAAGCTGTGCCAACAGGAGATTTGTCCCACTAGGTAACATGCGCTCAGCTGTCAAAACTGACACCGTGCGGCGCAAGTTTTTTAGCACCAAATCTAAATGTGTGCGGTCTCGAACTGAGATAACGAATCGCAAATCGGTCGCGTCTTGCGCGTATTCTGAGCCCATATCGACGTGCGATATATCTGATTCGGAATTTGCCAAAGTCACGGCAACTTTGGCTAAAACGCCTTTACCGTTGGCAACAGTAGCGACCACACCCACTTCAAAGCTGCGAACAGGTTCGTCAGACCATTCAACCACGATAAAGCGTTCAGCATCCTTGTGTTGCAAGCGTTTCACAACCGGGCATTGGGTGATGTGAATGGTCAAACCCTCGCCGCGACCTAAATAGCCCAAAATAGCATCGCCAGGAATAGGGCGGCAGCAGCTAGCAAATTTGACTGAAGCATTTTCGCTACCATCTAAGGTAATCGCACCTTGCGTCAGTGGTTCTGGAGAGAAGAATCGTTCTTTGGTGATGAGCAAAGCATCTAATTTTTCACCACTGCCCGTCAATAGTTGCGCCAGCCGTTTTGCAACAATACTGGCGACACGTTTTCCCAGCGCAATGTCTGACATCAATTCCGCTTTGTCGCGATTGCCCGTAAAACGCAAAAGTTTGTCCCAAATGCCAATGTCGGTTTGTGAATCTGCAGGAAGTTGATGAAATCCCTCTGATCGAACGGCTTGGGTCAGGAGCTTTTCACCAAGTTCAATTGACTCCGTCTGAGCCATTGTTTTTAGGTAGTGACGAATTTTTGAACGCGCTCTACCTGTCTTCACAAACCCTAACCACCCTGGATTAGGGTTTGAGCTTGGTGAGGAAATGATTTCAATGATGTCGCCATTTTTCAACGCTGTACGCAGAGGTACTTGGAGGCCATTGACTTTAGCGCCTATGGCGTGGTCACCCACGTTGCTGTGAATAGCATACGCAAAGTCCACCATAGTCGCGCCTCTAGGCATAGACATGATTTTATTTTTTGGCGTAAAAACATAAACCGCATCCGGAAACAAGTCAATTTTGACATGATCCCAAAATTCAGCCGCATCACGCGTTTCATCATGGATATCCAGCAGTGATTGCAGCCATTTGGAGCCCATACGATCAGCCAATTGCGCATCTTGCACATTTGTTTTGTACAGCCAATGTGCAGCAACGCCAGACTCCGCCACCACATCCATGGCCTGCGTTCTAATTTGAAACTCAACATTAACGCCAGCAGGTCCCACCAAAGTGGAGTGTAAAGACTGGTAGCCATTGATTTTAGGGATGGCGATGTAGTCTTTAAATTTCCCAGGAACGGGTTTGTAAAGTTGGTGCATTAACCCAAGTGCGGTATAGCATTCCAATGCAGTGGGTACGACAACACGGAATCCGTAAATGTCTGTGACCTGTGCAAAGCTCAGGTGCTTTTGATCCATCTTTCGGTAAATGGAATACAGCGTCTTTTCACGACCAAAAATTTGTGTGTCCATGCTGATGGTCGAAAAAGAAGATTCGACAGCGGTTTGCACAGCATCAATCAGATCACGTCTGCGGTTACGAGCCTTTGCAACAGCTTTTGAAAGAATTTGATAACGCCAAGGTTGTAAATGGCGAAATGATAAATCTTGCAATTCTCGATAGGTTTGGTTTAAACCTAGGCGATGGGCAATGGGGGCATAAATATCCAGCGTTTCAGAAGAAATGCGCCCCCATTTGCTACGCGGCATATCACTCAAGGTTCGCATGTTGTGACTGCGGTCTGCCAACTTGATCAAAATGACGCGAACGTCTCTAGCCATGGCGAGCAACATTTTGCGGAAAGATTCTGCTTGGTTTTCTTCTCGCGTGTCAAATTGCAGTTTTTCAAGCTTGGTCAAACCATCTACAAGCTCCGCTACGGGTGAGCCAAAACGCTCAATGAGATCGGCTTTAGTAACGCCGCAGTCTTCCATGGCGTCATGCAGCAGCGCCGCCATCAAGGCTTGGGCATCAAGTTTCCATGTGGCGCATTGCGCTGCAACAGCAATTGGGTGCGTGATGTAGGGCTCGCCATTTTTGCGTAGTTGCCCCAAGTGCGACTCATCCGCAAAGCGATAAGCTTGGCGCACAGACTCAATGTCTGCTTTATCTAAATAGTCTAATTTTTCAGTCAATGCCGCAAAACTAGCAGCCGCTGCATTAGCCACGGCTTTAGCGCTTGGTTTGTGTGTGGTTTTTGAGGGCAGTTTTGTACCTAACGCTTGTTTGTCATGCGTTTTCTTGAGGGGGGTCACGCTTGTGTCTGAACTCATGCCTACACTTTAGCGCTTTGCGCTGCAGTTTACATAACGACGATAAAAAATGGACAAAAAAAAGCACCATAGGATGGTGCTTTTGGTAGGGAAAGCAGTATTGAATCCCTGACTGAGTCAGGTTTTTGGCTTAAACCGCTTCAGAGAGGTACTTTGCGCAGCATTTCAATACCGACTTTTCCGTCAGCAATTTCGCGCAATGCTGTAACAGCAGGTTTGTTCTTAGATTCAATTTTCGGAGCATGTCCTTGGCTTAACATACGTGCACGGTAGGTGGCTGCTAAAACCAATTGAAAGCGATTAGGGATTTGCTGTAAGCAATCTTCAACAGTAATACGTGCCATGTGTAGCTCCGAAATATAAATTCAAAAAGATAGGACCAATGGGTCAATATCGACAAAACTAGGAAATATGCAAGGCCTTAAATACAGTCGCTCTAGCGCGGACTTGGGCTGCAAATTTAAGACGTTGCGCATGAACGATGGCTTTTAGGTCAAAAAGTGCACGGTCAAATAGTTCATTGATTATAACGAAATCGAATTCTTTGGCCTGCGCGACCTCTAAAGCAGCGTTTTTCAAGCGTAAATCGATGATTTCTGGCGCATCTTCACCACGTCGCTCCAAGCGCGAGCGTAATTCTTCCCAACTTGGCGGAAGAATGAAAATGAGCACCGCATTGGCGAAAATCTTCCGAATTTGTAACGCGCCTTGGAAATCGATCTCCAAAATAACGTCTCCGCCCTTAGAAATGCGGTCTTCTATGATGGTTTTTGATGTGCCATATTGCCGCCCATGCACGCTGGCCCACTCAACAAATGCGTGAGATTTGACCATGTCGTCAAACTCATCGTTAGAAATGAAATAATATTCTCGCCCATGCTTTTCCTGACCGCGTGGGGCACGCGTCGTATGTGAAATAGAGGGGTGAACGTGCGAATCAAGCTCAAGCAGTGCTTTGACTAAGCTTGATTTTCCAGCCCCACTGGGTGCTGCGATGACGTAAAGTTGACCTGGATAATCCATAGCTAATTTTACAGAAGTATTGTGTCGAATTTATTGCGGCTGACTTCTGCGCGCTAAATTATTCGATATTTTGGACTTGTTCACGCATTTGCTCGATGAGTACTTTCATATCTACAGAAATACGTGTCAACTCCAAAACAGAAGATTTTGAACCCAGAGTATTGGCTTCACGATGCAACTCTTGAATCAAAAAATCCAATTTTTTGCCCATTTCGCCGCCTTTTTTGAGGATACGTTCAATTTCATCGAGATGGGACGCTAGTCGCGTTAGCTCTTCGGCGACATCAATACGAATGGCAAAAGCCGTTGCTTCGTTCAACGCTCTGTCCATCGCCAGCTGATGTGTTTCGGCTCTTATTTCGGTCGTCTCGTTACCGCCAAGTGATAGCGCCTCTTTCCAACGTTCCATGAATTTACTGCGTTGTTGCGCGACGCGAAGTTGACTCAAATGCGATTGCAGCATCAGCGTTAGTCTAGCGCCTTCACGCTCGCGCGAGGTCAGCAAGTCCTTCACAGCAGACTGCGTCAAATCCAGTACAGATTGTGTAGTTTGTACATTGCTTTTAAAAGTGCTGTTTGTCGTTCCCAGCAAGCGCAGCACATCGGCAACGCTGAGGTGTCGTGCTTCTTTTAAGGTGTTTTGAATGACTTTTTCAATATCGTGAAGCTGCTCTAAAATGGCAGCAGAGGGCTTAGTGGGTAGATTTTGTAAAGAAGTCTCAAGTGCAGCTCGTATTTCAACCTTACCACGCTTGATATGTGTGGTGACCAAAGCGCGCAGTGCGGGTTCGTTTTGTCGCAATTCATCAGGTAGTCTGAATGAAACGTCTAAAAACCGACTGTTGACCGAAC
>JBEGUP010000095.1:0-6563 GCA_041178825.1 Pseudomonadota bacterium
GGCGATCAGTTTGTTCAGCTTCCAGGCGCCTGCTAGGGCGATGGCCTCGTGGCTGATACCTTCCATCAAGCAGCCATCACCCATGAAAACGTAGGTGTGGTGGTCAACGATGTTTAACTTTGTTTCGCCGTTCGCTTCGTCAGCGACTGTACGGTTGAATTCTTTGGCGAGCAATTTCTCAGCCAGTGCAAAACCCACCGCGTTGGTGATACCTTGGCCAAGCGGGCCAGTGGTGGTTTCCACGCCTGGTGTGACGCCCACTTCGGGGTGACCGGCGGTTTTGCTGTGCAATTGGCGGAAGTTTTTCAACTCGGCCATGGGTAATTTGTAGCCTGCTAGGTGCAGCACGGCGTAATTCAGCATGGAGGCGTGGCCGTTGGAGAGGATGAAACGGTCTCGGTTAGCCCAGTTTGGGTTGGTCGGGTTGTGCTTCAAATGGTCTGACCACAGCGCGACGGCCATATCAGCCATGCCCATAGGGGCGCCGGGGTGGCCGGAATTGGCTTGTTGGACGGCGTCCATTGCGAGTGCGCGAATGGCGTTCGCCATGAGGTTGTGATCAGCCATGAGGGAAGTGCTCCAAAAGTCGAAAAAAGATGCTTTAAGGGGAAACCCTGAATTTTAACGGTTTATATCAGCAAGACAGCCTCAAAACGCAGCGTCAAGTTTGTATGGGTTACGTACCCGTAAGTACATTTGTAAATTGCTATATTTTTAATAGCTGTTTAGGTAGTAAATACAATTGATACAGCCATATTAAATGCCTAAAATGCATAAAAATTCGGCAATTATGCCGCAGCGTTCTTACGCAAAGTTTGCATGATGCCTGTATAGCCACCGCCTACATCAGGTGCGCCGAACACCGCGCTGCCCGCCACACAGGTGTCCGCACCGGCGCGGACGATTTCGCCAATGTTGTCGGCCTTCACCCCGCCGTCCACTTCCAGCCAAATCGGCTGGCCGCCAGCTGCCGTGTGGGCATCGATGCGGGCGCGGACTTGTTGCAGCTTTTTCAGCGTCGAAGGAATGAATTTTTGTCCGCCAAATCCGGGGTTGACGCTCATTAACAAGACGATATCCAGCTTGTCCATGACGTGATCTAGCCACTCGATGGAAGTTGCAGGATTCAGCACCAAGCCCGCTTTGCAGCCCAGTTCGCGAATCATGGACAGGGTGCGATCTACGTGTTTGGAGGCTTCAGGGTGAAAGGTGATGATGTTTGCACCCGCTTTAGCAAACAGCGGGATGATGGCATCGACCGGTTCCACCATCAAATGCACGTCGATGGGGATGCTGACATGCGGGCGAATCGCTTCACAAACCAGAGGGCCGATCGTCAAATTCGGCACGTAATGGTTGTCCATCACGTCGAAATGAACTAAATCAGCGCTGGCCGCCTCGATGGCGCGGACTTCTTCGCCTAATTTTGCGAAGTCGGCGGAGAGGATGGAAGGGGCAATACGGAGGGGGCGCTGGATTTGAGTCATGGTTTACTTGGTCGAATGTTGTAACTAACCTGTATTTTCGAGCATTTTTAGAAAATTTTTAGAAACTGAGAGAACACAGGGAAAACACCAATAGTCACCGAAAGCGCTTTCGGAAACAATCTAAAGCATCAGCAAAGTAAAGTTTTAGAAAAAAATGACATCCGCCCAGCAGACCGAAGTTCAAAAAGTAGCGCCCAACAACGAGTGGTGGCGTGGTGGCGTGGTGTATCAAATTTACCCGCGTTCGTTTCAGGACAGCAATGGCGACGGTATTGGCGACTTGAAGGGCATTACGCAGCGCTTGGACTATGTCGCCAATTTGGGTGTTGATGCCATTTGGTTGTCACCCTTCTTCAAAAGCCCGATGAAGGATTTTGGCTACGACGTGAGCGATTACTGCGATGTTGACCCGATGTTCGGCAATATGGCGGATTTCAAAGAGCTGCTGAAGCGCGCACACGATTTGGGTTTGAAGGTCATGATCGACCAAGTGCTGTCGCACAGCGCGGCTGAGCATCCGTGGTTTGTTGAAAGCCGTTCCAGCTGTGACAATGCCAAGGCGGACTGGTATGTGTGGGCTGATGCCAAGGACGACGGTAACCCGCCCAACAATTGGTTGAGTATTTTTGGCGGCAGCGCTTGGCAATGGGACACACGCCGCAAGCAGTATTACCTACACAACTTTTTGACGTCGCAGCCAGACTTGAACTTCCATTGTCCTGCCGTGCAAGAAGCGCTGTTGGGCACGGTTAAGTTTTGGTTGGACTTGGGGGTGGATGGCTACCGCTTGGACACAGCTAATTTCTATTTCCATGACGCCTCTTTGCGCGACAACCCGCCGCGTGGTGAACCTACCGGCGAAGACCCCGCAGTCAGCTCGGTCAACCCTTACGCTTGGCAATGGCACAAACATGACAAAAGTCAGCCAGAGAATTTGGTTTTTTTGAAGGTGCTGCGTGAACTGCTCAACCAATACCCCAACACCACCATGGTGGGTGAAATTGGCGATGATGATGGTTTAGCGCGCTTGGCAGAATACACCCGTGGTGGTGACAAGCTGCACATGGCCTATTGCTTTGATTTGCTGGGAAACCCGCATGACGCGCCGTATTTGCATGGTGTTCTGAGTCGATTCATTGACGTTGTGGGTGACGGCTGGCCCTGCTGGGCTTTGAGCAACCACGATGTGCCTAGGCTTGCCACGCGTTGGGGTGGGGACAAGCCAAACCAAGCATTGCTGCGCTTGGCGGCAGCGTTGCAAATGAGTCTACGCGGTTCGCCATCGCTTTATCAAGGTGATGAGCTTGGTTTGTCAGAGGTTGACATCGCTTTTGAAGATTTGCAAGACCCGTACGGCAAAGAAATGTGGCCTGAGTTCAAAGGGCGTGATGGTTGCAGAACACCTATGCCGTGGCTGTCGTCTGAGCAGCAAGCTGGTTTTAGTGCAGCGTCAACCACTTGGCTGCCTGTGGCTGCTGCGCATTACCCCTTGGCGGTTGATCAGCAGCAAGCAGATGCGGACTCGCTCTTAAATTACTACACACAGCTTTTGATGTGGCGTCGGGGTGTGCCAGCCTTGGTAAAAGGCAGTATGCAACTCTTGCCTAAAAACTCGCAAGTACTCGCCTTTGTGCGTGAGCATGCTGGTGTCAAGTTACTTTGTGTTTTTAACTTCAGCGCAGAAAAAGCAATTTTTGAATTGTCAAACGAATTGTCGAGCGCGGTGACATTAGCGGGTAGTGGTTTATCCGGTGGTCATTTAAAAGATAACTGTGTTCAATTAAGCCCTTGGGGTGGTTTGTTTGCCAGTGTGCAGTAAATAATATGGGTGTAGATATCAAACAATTGGCAGCTGGACTGGGCGTATCTGCGTCCACGGTAAGCCGCGCATTGAATGGTTATACCGATATCAAAGCGGAAACGCGTGAGCGCATCATCAAAAGAGCTCATGAGCTTAACTACCACCCAAATTTAAGGGCGCAACGCTTGGCAAAAGGCCGCGCAGATGCTGTAGGAATAGTCTACCCATTTGACAATGGGTACGTCGGAAACCCCAAGTTTTTGGAAATGATATCTACGTTTTCTGCCAGACTAGAAAACGATGGCATTGATCTTTTGTTGGCAGCTGCTGGCGATGTGACTGAGATGGCAACCTATGGCCGCTTGGTGCGGGGAGGTCGAGTCGATGCCATTTTGTTGGCAGACACAAAAGTCATTGACCCTAGGATTGATTTTTTGCAGCAGGCGGGCATTCCGTTTTTATGCTATGGGCGTGCGGGTAATAGAAATGACTTTGCTTGGTACGATTTTGACAACGAGGCGGGTAGTCGTCTGGCGGTTGAGCGCTTGGCAGCATTGGGCCACAAACATATTGCCTATATACATACCTCACTTGAATTTAACTATGCTACGCAGCGACATACTGGTTTTATCTCGACGATGAAACGTTTGGATTTGCCTGTACATCAAGACGCCGTTGTCAAAGTGGGTCGCGACAGGCGTTCTGGCTTCATTGCCGTAGAAAAGCTTTTGCGTTTGCCTGTTCGACCTACAGCTATTTTGGTGGATAACAGTGTCGGTGGCGTTGGGGTGATTCATGCGTTACTTGAAGCTGGACTTGTTTTAGGGCGTGATGTTTCAGTCATTGTGGACGGTGGCAACCCGACAGACACCATGCTGCATCAAATCGATGTGGCCGTTGTGATGCAGCCAACGCCACGTGAGTCAGGCAAAACAATGGCAGAAATGCTGCTTCAAATCATTGACGGCAAAGAGCCGAAAGAGGGACGGCATGTGCTGATGCAGCCACAGTTTGTCGATGGCAAAACAATTGGTCCTGCGCGGAGTTAAATCGCATAACAGCATGACAAAGATTAAATAGTTGGAGCTTGAATGATTCAGACAGAAGTCAAATTAAATAACATCAAAAAAAGTTTTGGTGAAACACATGTCTTACACGGCATTGATTTGGACATCAAACCAGGAGAGTTCGTCGTGTTTGTTGGCCCATCTGGTTGCGGTAAGACAACCTTGTTGCGCATGATTGCAGGATTGGAAGACATCACATCTGGCGATTTGATGATTGATGGCGTGTTGTCGAACGATTTGCCTTCGTCAAAACGCGGTGTTGCCATGGTGTTTCAAAGTTATGCGTTATACCCACACAAAACTGTGTATGACAACATGGCATTTGGTTTGAAAATTGCAAAAACACCGAAAACGGAAATTGACCGCAGGGTAAAAGAAGCAGCTGAAATTTTACAAATTACAGAGTATTTAGATCGCTTGCCAAAAGCGCTGTCCGGCGGTCAACGCCAGCGCGTGGCCATTGGGCGTGCCATCGTGCGTGACCCTAAGGTGTTTTTGTTTGATGAGCCTTTGTCAAATCTGGATGCGGCATTGCGTACAAAAATGCGCGTCGAACTGGCAACCTTGCATCGTCGTTTGGGTGCAACCATGATTTACGTGACACACGACCAAGTCGAAGCCATGACCTTGGCAGACAAAATTGTGGTACTCAACAAAGGCCGTATCGAGCAAGTTGGTCGCCCACTCGAACTGTACAACAAGCCAGCAAGCTTGTTTGTTGCAGGTTTTATAGGGTCACCACAGATTAACTTCCTGCCCCAAGAATTTGCGCAACGTTATGGTGCAAGTACCGTGGGTATTCGTCCAGAGCATTTTCGCGTAGAAGCTGGCGGTGTCATCAAAGGCACTTTGAAGCATGCAGAAAAATTGGGCAATGAAACTTTTGCTTATATCAATGCAGGTGTGTTGGGCGACATCACAGCGCGTATCGATGGGACTTTGGCAATTGAGCCAGGCAACACCATTGAGCTGGGGTTTGAGCAACAACACATATACAAATTCGACAGTTCCGGTAAGCGGATCGAATAGTTTATTGCGGGCGCAATAGGCTTAATTAAAAGTAAGAATAGCTTTGTGGATGGGCCATGAAGCACTTAAAGGAGAAAAGTGAATGATTAAGAAAACTCTCATCGCTGGAGCATCTGCTTTGGCTTTGGCTTCCATGGCCAGTTCAGTGTTGGCTGCAGATTACAAAGGCCCGAATTTAAAAGGCGAGGTAGTTACGATTACTTGTCCTTGGACGGGTGCTGAAGAAACTGTGTTCAAAAAGGTTATCAGCGTTTTTGAAAAATCAACAGGTGCAACGGTGAAGCATTCGTGCTCACAAAGCTCTGAGCAACAAATCGTGATCGACATCAAAGCTGGTTCACCATCTAATATCTCTGTGTTCCCACAACCAGGTTTGGCTGCAAACATGGCTGCTATTGGCGGCTTGGTGCCGTTGGGCGATAAATCTAGCAACTGGGTGAAAACAAACTTTGCTGCTGGCAGCTCATGGGCAGACTTAGGCACTTATGCCAACAAAGCCGGTAAAAAAGAATTTTTCGGCATGTTCTATAACGTCAACGTGAAGAGCTTGGTATGGTACATCCCTGAAAACTTCAAAGAAAAAGGCTACAAAGTTCCAAAATCAATGGAAGAGTTGCAAGCTTTGACCAAGAAAATGGCAGCAGACGGTGGCGCTAAGCCATGGTGTATTGGTTTGGGCAGCGATGCCGCTACTGGCTGGCCAGCAACTGACTGGGTTGAAGACTTTATGTTGCGTACACAAACGCCAGCTGTTTATGACGGTTGGGTTGACAACAGCATCAAATTTAACGACAAGCGTGTTGTTGAAGCCATTGAAGCTTATGGTGCGTTTGCGAAGAACGATGCTTATGTAGATGGCGGCGCGCAAGCGGTGGCTACTGTGAGCTTCAAAGACAGTCCTAAAGGTATGTTTGGTTCACCTCCAAAGTGCTACATGCATCGTCAAGCCAGCTTTATTCCAGCTTTCTTCCCAGAAGGCAAGGCAGACGAGGCTGACTTCTTCTACTTCCCATCTTATGCAGGCAAGAAATTGGGTAATCCAGTATTGGGTGGCGGCACGATCATGACGATCACCAAAGACAGTAAAGGTTCTCGCGCGTTTATGGAGTTCTTGCAACATCCACAAGCGCATGAGACTTGGATGGCTGAAGGTGGCTTCTTGACACCGCACAAAGGTGC
>JBEGUP010000096.1:0-8444 GCA_041178825.1 Pseudomonadota bacterium
ATTGGCGTTCGTTTAATTGTTCACCACGAAAAGCAAAACCATCCATCGCCGAGTTGTCATGCGGTGGCACGCTGATGGGGGAGATGATGTCACTTGCCAACACCCGATTCAAGCCATCAAACAAGCTAACTGTTTCGGTATCTAAAACAGGACTTACAAGCTCTTTTAGAAAGGCATTTACCTTGTCTGCACGCAAAGAATTGGGGTCATAGCCAGCAAGTTTCTCAGCGATTTGGTCAATGCTTTTCATACGTGCTCAGCTGCTGTAAATCTTCTAATGTATTGGCGTTGTAAAAAGCCTTTTGATCGTCATGTGCCTCATTGAAATTGACGCGAACGAGTTTTTGTTGTGCCGCCCATGCACCGATTTTTCTACCATCAGCCTCGGTAAACACTTTGAGACTTTCTACGAGTTCCCGTTTGAGCAGACAAAATACGGGTTGATGGCGCAAAACGCCTTCATCATCAGGGCTGCTAACCATGGCTATGTCAGCATCATTTTTAACCAATGCTTCAGACAAGCGTGCAACTAAATTTGATGGAAATCGTGGTGTGTCACAGGGTACGGTCATTAGATAAGGGGTTTTGCAATGTTCAAGTCCAGCTAAGAAACCAGCCAAGGGTCCTGCAAAGTCAGCAAGTCCGTCAACGACGATTTGTGCGTCTGCTTCAGCAGCCCAGGATCGGTAAATATCTAAATTACGGTTGGCGTTAATCAGCAAACTTCCAACTTGCGGTTGCAGCAATTGGATGGCATGTTTTGCAAGTGGCGTATCGTTGTAAAGTTGCAAGCCTTTGTCAACACCGCCCATGCGAGAGCCACGTCCACCAGCAAGTACAATGCCAGTTATTTGATTTTTATCCACCGATATAGCTCATCTCAACACGTTTACTTGAAGTCGTGGCAGACGTCATATCCGCAGGCATGGAACTTCGCAATTCTGAATAGCGATCGTTTCTGCCATGCCAAATATGTGCCAAAGCAGTTGTTATCGATGCATCATTGATGCTGGCATCTGCGTTCGAGTCACGCAGCAGAGGCCGTAAATCATAGCCTTGGCTGGCGAACAAGCATAAATAAAGCTTACCCTCAGTGGATAATCGGGCTCGGTTGCAATCACTGCAAAAAGCTTGCGTCACGCTGCTGATAACGCCAATTTCGCCTAAGCTTGGGTCATGCTTGCCCTGCGCATCGGCATAGCCCCAGCGCTGCGCAGTCTCGCCAATTTGAGATGGCTCAAGTTGAACCAAAGGCATTTCAGTTTGGATAAGCTTGATGACTTCAGCAGATGGCAGCACATCATCCATGCGCCAACCGTTGGTTGCGCCTACATCCATATATTCAATAAAACGCAGCACCATGCCTGTGCCTCTGAAATGTCTAGCCATGGGCAAAATTTGGTTAGCATTGGTGCCACGCTTCACCACCATGTTGATTTTGATACCACTAAAGTTACCTTGTTTGTCTATGCCTAGCTCTGCTTGGCGAGCAGCCTCAATCCCAGCGAGAACATCTGCAACGGGGAAGTCAACATCGTTCATGCTTCTGAAAACAGCATCATCTAATCCATCTAAGCTAACAGTAACCCGTTGTAATCCCGCAGCTTTCAAAGCAACTGCCTTTTTGGCAAGTAAGGAACCATTGGTTGTCAGCGTCAAATCTAGTTTTTCACCATCTTGCGTTCGCAAAGCAGCTAATTGCGCAATCAATATTTCAATATTTTTACGCAAAAGTCAAAAGCGATGAATGAGGCAAATACGGATAGTCTTTGTTGAAAACTTCTTTGGGCATGCAGTAGCTGCAGCGGAAGTTACAACGATCCGTGACGCTGATGCGAAGATCATGCAGCTGTCGACCTAATTGATCGGCTAACAAACCGTCAGCAACCACAGGCTTCAAGTCACGCAATTTAAGCTGAGATGTTTCTGCATGATTAGCAAGTCGCTCGTCATGCAAAACAATTACTCGCTTTGGTGGTCTTAATTACTCGCTTTGGTGGTCTTTCTAAATCAGTCATAGCGATATTGTGCAACTATCGCTCAAGCACGTTATAGACCCTTGCGTGAAAAGGTCAAAGTTGCGTTTGTACCGCCAAAGCCGAAGCTGTTAGACAAAGCTGTTTGGATATTCACGTTATCGACGCGTTGACGCACTATGGGCAATCCTTCTGCAGCAGGGTCAAGGTTATCGATATTGGCAGAAGCTGCGATGAAATTATTTTCCATCATTAGCAATGTGTAAATCGCTTCATTCACACCGGCTGCACCCAAAGCATGTCCAGTCAAAGACTTTGTAGATGCGATGTGAGGAACCATATGACCCGTATCGCTAAACACGGCACGTATCGCTTCAATCTCTTTCACATCGCCAACCGGAGTACTGGTGCCATGGGTATTGACGTAATCGACTTGCCCTACGTCCTTGCCGTTGGCATCCAACAAAGCCATCCGCATGCAGCGTTGCGCACCTTCGCCACTTGGGGCAACCATGTCGTAACCATCAGAAGTTGCACCATAGCCGACTAATTCAGCATAAATTTTTGCACCGCGTGCCTTGGCATGTTCGTATTCTTCTAATACCAAAATACCGCCACCGCCAGAGATTACAAAGCCATCACGGTCAGTGTCATAAGTGCGCGATGCTTTATCAGGTGTCTCGTTGTATTTACTAGAGAGTGCGCCCATCGCATCAAACATGAACGACAGCGTCCAATGCTCCTCTTCAGCACCGCCAGCAAACACGATGTCTTGCTTGCCCAATTGAATTTGCTCAGCGCCCGCGCCGATGCAGTGGGCACTGGTGGCACAAGCCGAACTGATACTGTAGTTAACACCCTTGATTTTCGCGCCGGTGGCTAAGCAAGCAGAGACACCGCTGGCCATCGCTTTGGTAACCATATAAGGGCCAACACGACGTACGCCCTTGTCGCGCAGAGTATCGATACCGCCAGCAATACTATCGTGTGATGCGCCGCCAGCGCCCACAATCAAACCTGTGCGGAGATTGGACACTTGATCTTCTGGCAAGCCAGCATCCACAATCGCTTCTTGCATGGCAATCCAAGCATAGGCGTGACCGTTAGCCATGAAACGCATCAATTTGCGGTCAATCAGCGCTTCAACATCTAAATTTTTGACAGAACCCGCGACGTGCGAGCGCAAACCCTGCGCGGCATATTCAGGTTGAAACGTGATGCCAGAACGGCCTTCTTTCAAACTATCTACAACTTCTGCTTTGTTGTTGCCAATGCTACAAACAATACCCATTCCGGTGACGACAACACGACGCATGGTGTGATCCTATAAATTAATGACTAATTAACTGGCTAAACTAATTCAATGAGATTAGCTCGTGTACAAGCCAACTTTTAAGTCTGTAGCAGTGTAAATTTCTTTGCCGTCAACTTCTAAGGTTGCATCGGCAACACCCATCACCAATTTGCGCATAACCAAACGATTTAGGTCAATGCGATAGGTGACCAATTTTGCGGTTGGTAAAACTTCACCCGTGAATTTAATCTCCCCAGCGCCTAGCGCGCGACCACGTCCAGGGCCGCCACTCCAACCCAAGAAAAACCCTATCAATTGCCACATGGCATCTAAACCTAAGCAACCCGGCATGACTGGGTCGCCCTCAAAATGGCAATCAAAAAACCATAAATCAGGGCGAACATCTAATTCAGCAATGATTTGCCCTTTGCCGTGCTTGCCGCCGTCTGAAGTAATGGAGACAATGCGATCAAACATCAGCATCGGAGGCAGGGGAAGCTTGGCATTGCCTTCGCCAAAAGTTTTGCCGTGACCGCATTCAATGAGTTCTTCGTAGGTATAGCTGTTTTGTCTTTGCATGGTATTTTTTGTTGATCTGTAACTGCGTTTATTATCTAACGAAATGCATTGAGTTTTATGACCTATTTGGCCTACTTACCCTTAGCTTTGTAGTAGCACAGCAATTTAAGCTGTATTTTGACGATTTATAACCTGAGTTAACTTGAGAAAAAGCGATCCATGACGACTCCACAACTTCAATTTCCTCTAACCCTGCGCATGAAACTGATTGCGGTTGCACCACAGTTTTTCGTGGAGGATGTCAACCAAAAACCAGTCGCTTACATCAAACAAAAGCTTTTTAAGCTCAAAGAAGCTATCAATATATTTGCAGATGAAACGCAAAAAGTGGTTTTGTACACCATCGCCGCAGATCGAATCATAGACTTTTCAGCGCGCTATAACGTAAAAAATGCGTCAGGTCTGATGCTTGGGTCGGTTAAGCGCCATGGAATGCGCTCTTTATGGCGTGCTCAGTATGATATTTACGATGGTGACAGAGTTTCTTTTACAATTTCAGAAGAAAGCGTTTTAACGCGATTTTTTGATAACATTTTTAGCCAAATTCCATTTTTGGGAGCGTTGTCTGGTTACATTTTCCAGCCTTCGTATATTGTTAAACGTGAATCAGGCGAAGAGGTGATGCGTTTAAGCAAACAGCCGGCTTTGTGGGAGGGTATTTTCAAGATGGATCTGCTGGCTGCACTTAGCCATGCAGAGCAAGAGTTATTGATGTTAAGCTTGTTTATGACCGTTTTGTTAGAACGCCAAAGCGGTTAACGGAGTTAACAGTGAGAGGGGCAAAAAAATAGCCCACTTTAGTGGGCTATTTATCGTTTATTAGACTAGTGTTTGTAGGTTTACATCTACTGCACAGTCACTTCCACGCGGCGCGCTTCAGCCGCTGGGCCATCTGCTTTGGCTTGTTCTGGCTTTTTCAGTTCAACTTTATCGTCAGCCACACCTGCTGCTTTGAGAGCTGCTTGCACATTCATGGCACGCTGTTTAGCCAATTCTGCATTTTTAGCTGGGTCGCCTGATGCATCGTGGTAGCCGCTGATAACAGCCTTTTTGCCACCAGCTACCGCTTTGATGACATCAGCTAGCGCTGCTGCACCACCTGTGGCGACGTCAGCCTTGCCGCTTGCAAAGTAAAACTTCACCACACCATTTTCAACTTTAACGGAGGCTTCATCAGCCACAGCAGGCGTTGCAGGTGTTGCCGCCGCTGCTGAAGCTGCAGCGCCACTAGCGGCCACTGCGACAGCTGCTACGGGCGCAACTGGTGCAACCGCTACGTCGCCAGCGTGCAACTTCATCATCAAAGGCACAATCAACAGCGCCACGATGTTGATGATTTTGATGAGCGGGTTAATTGCTGGGCCTGCTGTGTCTTTGTAAGGGTCACCCACGGTGTCGCCAGTAACTGCCGCTTTGTGGGCTTCAGAGCCCTTGCCGCCGTGGTTGCCGTCTTCAATATATTTTTTCGCATTGTCCCAAGCGCCGCCGCCTGTACACATGGAAATCGCCACAAACAAGCCGGTCACAATGGTGCCCATCAGCAAACCGCCCAAGGCTTTTGGTCCAAGAACCAAACCCACCAAAATTGGAACAATCACTGGTAAAAGCGATGGAATCATCATTTCTTTGATAGCGGCCGATGTCAACATATCAACCGCTGCGCTGTAGTCAGGCTTGCGCTTACCAGCCATGATGGCTCCGTCTGAGAATTGACGGCGTACCTCCACCACAACGCTGCCTGCTGCGCGACCAACGGCTTCCATCGCCATTGCGCCAAAGAGGTAAGGAATCAAACCACCGATGAAAAGACCAACAATCACCATTGGGTCGCTCAAGTCAAAGCTGATGGCTTTGCCGTAGGCTTCCAGTTTGTGGGTGTAATCAGCAAACAACACCAGTGCGGCCAAGCCGGCAGAGCCAATCGCGTAGCCCTTGGTCACAGCTTTTGTGGTGTTTCCCACCGCGTCCAGCGGGTCTGTGATGTCACGCACGCTTTTTGGCATTTCAGACATTTCAGCAATGCCACCAGCGTTGTCCGTAATAGGGCCATAAGCGTCTAAAGCTACAACGATACCTGCCATGGACAGCATCGATGTTGCAGCAATCGCAATGCCGTACAAACCGGCCAGTTTGAAAGCCGCCATGATGGCGATACATACAAAAATCACTGGCCAAGCTGTAGAACGCATAGAAACGCCCAAACCCGCAATGATATTGGTACCGTGGCCAGTCGTAGACGCTTGCGCGATGTGCTTTACCGGCGAATACTGCGTGCCCGTGTAGAACTCAGTGATCCACACCAAGGCTGCCGTTAAAGCCAAGCCTACAAAGCAAGACCAAAAGAGTTTCATTGCTGCACCAGTACCGCCCAAAGCATTGTCTGGAATCATGGCGTTGGTTACAAAATAAAAGGCAATCAGCGACAAAATACCTGCAACTGCCAAGCCTTTGTACAGCGCGGGCATGACGTTTTTCATGCCAGGAGAGGCTTTGACGAAAAAACAACCAATGATGGAAGCCACAATCGACACAGCACCTAGCACTAATGGATAAATCACCGTGCTGGCACCGCCGCTAGAGACCAACAGCGCGCCAAGCACCATGGTCGCAATCAGCGTGACGGCATAGGTTTCAAACAAATCCGCAGCCATACCAGCGCAGTCACCCACGTTGTCGCCCACATTGTCTGCAATCACTGCTGGGTTACGCGGGTCATCTTCAGGGATGCCAGCTTCTACTTTACCCACCAAGTCCGCGCCTACGTCAGCCCCTTTGGTGAAAATACCACCGCCCAAACGTGCAAAGATGGAAATTAGCGAGGAGCCGAATGCAAAACCGATTAATGGGTTCAAGCTGGCAGCTGTTGGCGCGCCATTTGGCACGAGATACCAGTAAAAAGCAGTCACACCCAGCAAACCCAAGCCAACCACCAGCATGCCAGTGATAGCACCACCGCGAAACGCCACATCTAGCGCGGGGCCAATGCCTTTGGTGGCGGCCTGCGCGGTGCGCACATTAGCGCGAACCGACACATTCATGCCAATAAAGCCGCAAGCGCCCGACAGCACAGCGCCGACAACAAAGCCGATGGCCGATTGCACGTCTAAAAACAGCCCAATCAAAATAGCCAACACCACGCCAACGATGGCAATGGTGCGGTATTGCCGTGCCAGATAGGCCGCAGCACCGGTTTGAATTGCGGCTGCAATTTCTTGCATCCTGGCACTACCTGCATCTTGGGAAAGAATCCAACTGCGTGCCCAAATACCGTATGCCACGGCGATGAACCCACAAATAAGCGCTAAAACTAGCGCGGAATTACCTGTCATGTCTCTATCTCCTTCGTTGATTCGCTTGAAGGGAGAGAGCGTTGGCAACAACATGCAATGAGGTGAAAGCCAACGCAAACTCCCGCTGCGTTGCTTCCTCGCTGCTCTTATAGATGAGCGCGTCGATTGGCCAACGAGGTCACTTTAACCCGAAAATATGACAATCTGGCGTCGCTGCAAGCCTGTTGAAAGTAAAATGCGGGTTAATACTGACGTTAAATGGTGCACTTTGCCCTTTTTTACGTCGGTTTTGCTCCGTTTTGCCCTTTTTTTAACCTCTAGAAGCTCTCACCATGTCCTTAGACAAAGTTACACCCGGTAAAAATGCCCCCCACGAGTTCAACGTCATCATCGAAATTCCGATGAATGCTGACCCTATCAAGTACGAAGTTGACAAAGAATCAGGCGCGATTTTTGTTGATCGTTTCATGAGCACCGCCATGCACTACCCAACCAACTATGGTTACGTGCCAAAAACTTTGAGTGGCGACGGCGACCCGGTTGATGTGCTCGTCATCACCCCAGTGCCCTTGTTCCCAGGCGTTGTCGTCACTTGCCGCCCGATTGGCATTTTGAAGATGACCGACGAAGCTGGCGAAGACGGCAAAGTGCTGGCTGTGCCTATCGACAAAAAATGCTCACTTTACACACAGTGGCAAAAACCTGAAGATTTGAACGAACTGCGCCTGAAAACCATCTCCCATTTCTTTGAGCACTACAAAGACCTAGAAAAAGGCAAATGGGTCAAAGTCAACGGCTGGGAAGGCCCTGAGGCTGCCTGCAAAGAAATCACCGACGGCATTGCCAACTACGAAAACAGCTTGAAAGCTTAATCGACTGTGTTGGACCAACGTTGCTAGTTAGTCCGCCTTCGTTGCCGTATGCCTTAGTCGTTCACGACTGGGCGTTGGTCGTTGACCTTCAGCATGTGCATACCGTGCTATCAAGCGCGCCCTACAGGGGCGGCTTGGTGCAAAGTCGGTATATTGTCAACTCGACCGTAGCCCCCGATTATTGCCCGCCTGACGTTTCATCAGCTATCGCAAAGCAGCTTGGCATATTAGGTCTGCCCATAGATGCATCGACCGCTTGCGTGACTGCGGTTGAGGTTAAAAATCACGTTCGGGCAGAGGCTATAGAATGCGAATTTCGCTGCACCGCCATAGTCACCGCAGGGATTGGCAACCTGTCCAGCCCAGGTTTGACGCCTGCCGCCGCTTACCGTAGTGGAACAATCAATATCATCGCTCTGATTGAGGCTAACCT